>CAVGEG010000049.1:6845-23180 GCA_963628165.1 Paratractidigestivibacter sp.
GGCAGACGGCGCTCGATGGTCTGCGCGGCTGCGACCCCCATCTGGATCTCGCGCGCCATGAGTTTGCTACCTTTACGAATCGCCTTCTTTTTCGCGTCGTCGAGCGCCCCAAAGTCTTGGATCTTGCCGGTAAACTCCGCCGCGGGCGCTATCGTCGCTATCGGAAGAGGGGACGCGGCAGGATTTTCGCGCAACCCGGATCGTCCTTCGCGGCACGCTTGCCAAAAGGATTCGAGAGTCGCTCCCAAGGCGCTCGTCACGCCTATCCCCGTTACCGCTACGCGTCTTGACGATTCTAGGTTCTTCATATTAACTCTTTACTACTTCGGTCATCGTGCCTCTGAGCGTATGCTCCACATCTCCTACACATACGCGCCCCCACGCACGCACAAGGGCCTTGTCATTATACAACGCCCCGCTAATTCGTAAAGGGCGCGCAACGCCCCCCAAAGGGGGGGAAGCCGCAGAAAGCAAAGAGTCGACGATAGAAGAACTTACGGCGTCGCGGTCGGCGACGTCACCGGCGGAATCGTCGAAGGCGACGTCGACGTTCCGTTCGGAGCGCTCGTCGAAGACGTCGCCGACGGATCAAGAGCCTCGGGAATCGGATTGCTCTCCACGATTCGCGCGTTGAGCTCTTGCGGCGTTCCGCTTTCGCGTAGCGTTGTCACGTCGATCACATACGATCCGCGAGGGGGAAGCCCGTTGATCTCCCAACGAATCCACGACTTGTCGTTCGCCTCTTTGACCCACTTCGTGGTCGGTTGGGTGAGCGTCGTCCCAGGGGGCAAGACTAACTCGACGGTCGTATACTGCGCGAAGTCAGAGAGATTCATGACGACGAGCTGATACGTGACGGGCTGCCCTTGGACGAACTGTTGCGGCGCGCGAATCGAAAGGGTGACGGGCGCGACGTACGTCCAGGTGTAGAACAAGACGCGGCTGTCGACCTCGACTTGGCGATACCGATCAGTCGCGGGGCGCAAAACGGTCGCTTTAATTTTCGCGGTGCCGGCGGTTCCGCGTAGCTGAGAGAGCGCGACGTCGGCGTTTCCGGACGCGTCCGTCGTTACGGCAACGGAGTTGAGCTTATCGGGACCAAGACCCGCGTCCCCGGCTAGAACGTCGTAACGCACCGTCCACCCGTCGCGCGGTTCGGAGGTCGACCGTCGCACCACCGAAGTCGAAAGCGTCGTGCTCGTGTTCACCATCGCAAGTCCCGATTGCGGAAACTTAAACGCCGCGTCGACCCAATGAATCTGCGCCGTCGCGCGCCTCTTATCCCAGTTGCTGATCGTATCCGACATGACCGAAACGGAACTCGTCCCCTCTTCCGTCGAACATACCGACGTCCACGACTGACCGCGAAGGATCGTCACATCGTCGAGACGCGTCTCCGTTCCCCTATTGATTCGCCAAAGCTGATCCGACGTCGTCGTCGTGAGCGTCTTCGAATTATCCTTCGCCTTGCGCGCGTTTTTAATCAGAGGGCAATTCAAACAACTCTCATGTTCCCCTGTGAAGATCTTCGGCGTAAAACCGTCGCTCGGATTCGACTCAATAAAGGCTCCCGTTCCGGAAAGATCCCACGAAAGCTTCTCCCCCACGCGAAGAAATTGCGAATCCTCGCCGATATAACTAGCCACGACAATCACTTCCGTACCGACGGGCGCGGCGATCTCCGCGGGCTCCACCACCAGCGCGGGGCCCGGTCCGTTCCACTTCTTTGGAAAGAGCGCGCCCCCGTTGGGACGCTGCGTCGCCCACACGTATTCCTGCAAGTTAATCCCCGCGTTTTTGGCGTTCGTCAACTCCTCTTCCGTCGGCTCCCACGCCTCTTTGCGATTCGAAGAGCCCAGACTCGCGCGCGCGATCGCGTCCTGCTCCTCCTTTTTCGACGCCTTATCAACCGTGGAGCGACGCTTCGCAAAGATACCGTCCTCAGAAAAGAGACAGCATTTGTGATTCTCAAGGGTCTCGCAACCAAAACAAAACGCCGCCAAAAGGAAAACTAACGCGGCGCGACGTATTCTCGACGCGCGTGAACATTTTTTCAAGACGTCTTCGCCTTTTCGCATCTCCATTCTCCTTCTTTCATCGTTCCGTAATAATCACAATCAACCGCGCGGCAGTCCCAACCGACTCCGTCGATATATATTATATATATTACGTATTTTACTCGACCCAGCCTATCCTTTCTAGAATAATTTTCGCAAAAAAGAAAAGGAGCATAAACAGGACAATCAACAGAGGCCTCGCAGGAGGCGTAGCCGTGGCAATCGCTATCTTTAAAAAAATATGAAAAATCGTCGCCCCCTTTCGGAAAACGTCTTGATACATATATTAATAGGGTCGCGTTCGTTGATCGCGTTAGTCAAGACAATATGTTATGTTCGGAGAAGACACGTGGCTCAGGAAATACAACAAGCGAAAGGTAAGCCAAGGATTTTGTCGATCGCATCGCTAGGCTGTCCCAAAAATCTCGTTGACGCGGAGTCGATGGCGGGTCGTCTTCAATCCGCAGGCTTCCAATTAATGAAGGACGCGGAGAACGTTGATCTTTTACTGTTAAACACGTGCGGATTTTTGCGTAGCGCCCGTGAAGAGGCGGAAAAATACATTCGAGAAGCGCTTGTCGCGAAGAGGTCGGGGGCGATCAAGCGTTTAATCGTCTCGGGATGCGCGGTCGCCTCCGACGGAGAAGAACTTGCCAAGCGCTATCCGGGCGTCGACGCGTGGATTAGTCCTTACGACGAAGGATTTATCGGAGAGATCGCCGAGAGTCTCTTCGCGTCCGAGGGAGAAGACAATACGGCGCAAGAGGCGCAATCTTCCGCGCTCAAGCTCCTCGCCCCTGAAGAAGCCGCGGCGGCTCGATTCTTCTACCATCCCACGCGCAGCCTTGTCCTCGACGACACGAAGCGTATGAGCCTCACCTCCCCGCACGTCGCGTATCTCAAGATCGCCGACGGGTGCGATCGCTTCTGCACATACTGCACGATCCCGAATATCCGCGGTCGCTACGTCAGCAAACCGCTCACGACGATCCTCGACGAAGCGTCGCGACTCGCCGACGCGGGAGTTCGCGAACTCGTCCTTGTCGCGCAGGAGACTACCTTCTGGGGCTCCGATCTTTACGGGAAGCCCGACCTTGCGCGACTCCTCGAAGCGCTCAAGTCGAAAAACCAATTCGATTGGATCCGCGTCCTCTATTCGTATCCGCTCTTCTGGGAGCCGAATCTCGTCTCCCTCTTCAAAATGGAAGAACCGGGAACGACGTCGATCCTCCCGTACGTCGACATGCCTTTGCAACACTGCAACGACACGCTCCTCAAGAAGATGAATCGTCGCGCGGACAAGGCGCAGACGGAAGAGCTCCTTTCGCGACTTCGCGAAGAGATACCCGACGTCGTCATGCGCACCTCCTTTATCGTCGGCTTCCCAGGCGAAACAGACGAGGCCTTCCAGGAACTTTTAGCGTTCGCCGACAAATACCGCTTCGAACGCGCGGGAGTCTTCGAATTCTCGCCGGAACCAGGAGCGCCCGCCTCAAAGTATCCGAATCAAGTCGACGCGAACGTCAAACGCCTTCGTTATGAACGCCTCTATGCCAAACAAGAGCGAATCTCGCATCAATACGCGCGACGACTCGTCGGCAAGACAATGGACGTTCTGCTCGATTCTTACGCGCTTGCTGAAAACGGAGAGCCGATGAGCCACGTCTGCCTTGGTCGCACCAGAGCGGACGCGCCCGACGTCGATCCGATCGTCTACGTTACCGGTCGCAATATCCAACCTGGCGAACTTATCCCCTGTGAAATCGTGGAAGTAAGTTCTCTCGATCTTATTGCCGTCCCCGTCGATCCGGACAAGATCTACGTTCCGAAAGACGAGCGTCGCAAGGCGCATGAGAGACGCGAAATGCGCGAGGAAGGGGCGTCGAAGAAAAGACCCCCGAAGCGACGTCATGGACGCGCGAACGATTAGTCTTTCATCTCCATAAATTAAAGAAGTCGGGGAGTTCGCTATTCTCTCCGACTTCTTTTGTCGCAGCGGTTATATGGTAGACGAAAGGCTTGTTTGGAAGGATTATTTGAAAATTACTTCACAGAGGACGGTCTACTTTGAACAAAAGAGCGTCATAAAAACGAAACGCTCAGAATTTTAAAAACAATCCCTTCATTACCGTCTTTTGTTTCATATTTACCTATTTCTGTATCTGAATAAACAGCGTAATCCCTTTGAAACTCTCTCCGCAATCTAGCAAGAGAAACAAAACCCCAATATTACAACCAATAGAGAGGGGGCTGAATAAAGGCCCGTTTCAAACCACAACTCTTTCATCATCCTAATTTAGATAGAGCTTCAGAATTTATCCTCCAGAGAAGCACGTGTCACTTCCCCCCCAAAAAAACGTTAATCCCAACATGTTGACAATACATGCTGGAATATACCAGCGTAAATTGCTTCACGCCAGCAAATTGAGAGGTAAACGATATCGACAACTCCTAGAAACCATAAAACCGTAGTTAGCAAACACAAAATCCCGAGCGCCTCGCCGCAAAAGTGAAGTCCCTGAGTCCAATGAGCTGAAAAAGCAAACTCCAACACCAAAAAGACTTCCACAAATCAAAGAAGAGGTGCGGCGAACACGTTGATTTTTCTAAGTTTATTCATTACTCCTTTTCCTATTAGAAGTCAATTTATTATCTACGAAAACAGAATGTTGAGCACAGCTAAAGTAGAGAGTTCCAGAACCAATTCCGTATCTTAATGAACAGCATCATCCCATTTGAAACTCTCTCTTCATTATCTCATAGGAGAAATAAGCCCAAGATCCATGCGACAACAGATCCTAATGAGCGGACGTCTGACAGGAACAGTTGCCTCATACAATATCTCTCAGACGCTTGCGTTAAATAAGCCGCCTGAGGTCATCCAACCATAAGGCTAATGATTGTCCAGCCCACAACAAAAAGACTGCCAGCCCTAAAACATTGACGATGCAAGCTGGAATAAACCAGCCTAGTTTCACTTCACGCCAAGGTTTTGAAAAACGAACAGTATCGACGATCCCTAAAATCCATAAACCGGTAAACAAGAGCCACAAAACGCCAACTCCATTGGTAGAAATCGGGAGATTTCGCGTCCAATGAGCTGAAAACGCAAACTCCAACGCTAGAAAGACTCCTACAAGCCAAAGGAGAGGAGCGGCGATCGTATTAACCTTCCTGAGTTTTCTCATAAATCACCTCGCAATCTTGCTTCTAAAATATTCATCAAGTTGATTTTGCACGTAGGAATTCGTATCAATACCAGCTTCAAGTTCGATTTGACGTTCTTCTTCACTTTGTTCGTCGTCAAGATCGGCAGAATGTTTAATTCCTTCAACCGTGATCTCGATATTTGTCGAGTTATCTACCACTGTTCCATGGAAATGAAACATCAGGAGCGAATTATTCGTTTGATAGATATTCAAGTGGAAGGCAGACCCCAAAGGCCTACGATCTTCAGGAGTAATACCTGAAATAGAAATTTCATTTTTTACAGCGTCGACGTAAGCTGTAAAAACTAATTGATAAGGTTTAGTAATCACAGGGGTCATCGTCGAACTAGAGTTTCCTCCCGCCAAACCGCCGGCGTCATACAAAAGAGTCGACAGATTATAAACGGAACCTCCGCCATGGCTGTACCCAATCAAAGCAATTTCCGTGACGCCTCGATTATTTACGGCATTAGCAATTCCATTAAAAGCATGTCCGGAATGACCGCGCTTGGTCAACTCGGACAGAACCTCAAAGGTTGAAATAGCGGCCCCGCTCGTTCGATCGCAGTAGTTGTGCAATGATGAAAATAGAAATCTCATTTGAACGCCTCCGTAATGTGTTTATATCGTCAACTCATCCCACTTCACATCCAAACCCATATATACTAATAAAAACCTCTGCTATCAGTGTTACAATTCAGGTAAATTGGCAGAGCCGCTTAAAACTAACCTCAGCTGGAAAAGCGAGCTGTTCCAACGACAATCCCCTGCAAACGCAAAAATAAATTACGACAATAAATGACTTCGACGTCTATTCTTGCATATCCTCCATTTCACGCTAGGAATGGATTAACAAATCTGTGATCTATTATACATAAACTCAACTAAAGAAAAAACAACTAGAGTTCAAAAGAATTAGATTTACCTAATTTTTACATTTGCATTACATGCATCTTACATTTCTTTTAGTAAACGATTAGCGTCTACTGACATTATCAATGAACGAAATTGCGGCTATACATTTAAAAAATTTGTAGGAAGAATTCCCCTTACGCATAACCGCAATTTCCCCTTCAGACTTATCGTAAGTAAATAATCAATCCCCCGCGTTTTCCAAGAGTTCCTCGACGATTTGAGTAACTAAATCTACAGAGACGCCTTCGCTTGTAGAATAACTTTGACCGAGATCAACTATCCGAGGCGTCCTTGTAATAGCCCTCAAATCCTCCGTCATTCACGTTAATAAACGGGATAAGAGAAAAAGAGCCATAAGGCCTTGAACAAAGGGAGCGTGAAAGGGAGCTCAATTAAAATAAAAATACTACCAAGGCTCAAAAAAGCCGTCAAAAGACGGAGTTTCAAGGAATAATCAGCGCGTCCCGTTATCCATAGGGACAAATTTCCCCATAGGCTAATAAGCCATAGAGCAAAAACGACTACTCCCGAAATAACGCAGAAGTCATAATCAAGATCCAACGTTTGAATACGGGTCACGAAGGGGGCAAACGCTTCCAAATTCATGGCGACAAAAAGCGCAAAAAAGATCGGCATAGCGATAAGAAAGCTCAACCAACAACGCCGAGACTTGGAAGTCAACGACTCCAACGTCTTGGGAGACAAGGAGGACGCGACTTCGCTTCCTGACTGGATTTGTCGTATTTGTTCCATAAAATAATCGCAGCACAGTCTTCCGTTTACCCGCTTAACGATCCCATCTTTCGTTGTAAAAAGACTCCGCTTCTCCAAGCTGAAAGGGAATGCTCCGCTACGCCATGGTTTATCCGTCGTCAGAAGAAGTTCGTCGCGATTTGGCGTTACAAGTCTAAAAAGCCGACCTTTCACAGCGTCTCGAAGTTCCCCGGGCGCGACGTTGTCCAGTTCGTTCAAGCTTGAGGGATATCTGCCGCGACGAGACTGATATTCCGCGCACAAAGCCGCTAACTTTTCAAGTCTTGCTATCGAGATCTGCTCCTTTTTATCAATTCTTTTGGAACGAAAACACGCTAAAAGAATCATAATTCCGAAAACAGCGTAAAGAATAACGTCAGGAATATAGGATTCCCAGAGACGAAAGTTCGACGTCTTGGAAACGCCTTCTATTCGCGCTCCAAGTCGTCGCGTTTCTCGATCGTTCAAAAACCGAAGGTATCTCTTTTGCAAGAATAATTCATTGTCCTTGACGTAGTATGTCCCTAATCCGAAAGGACAAGGAAGAGGAAAGCGTCGAAAGGCGGTTGAAGCAGCCAGCATGTCATATTTTTCCTTCCACTCGACGTCTTCCGCTCGAATTGGAAGAAAAAATTCAGACTCTTGCAACTCGGAGTCGGGATAGATGAAGGGTGTGCAAGTAGGATCTGCCTCTCTAGCCAAGCGGAAGATATCGTTGAGAAATAATCCTGAAGGAAATCCCTTATCCAACTTCCCACCTAGTAGGACGTTTGCAATAGGAAGAAAAAACGTGGGAATCAACAGTAAAAGGACAAAACAAAGTCCCCAACGTACGCCTGCTTTCACAAACCATTTCGCGCAAAAATAAATCAATCCTCGTGTCATCGAATGATATACTCCATTTGACGTTAAACGATCGAACAAATTTCAACGACAACACGTTCTAGAATTTCTTCTGTTAAATTGAATTGCGTATTGTCGTCGTTCCAGAGAGAAAAGGGAAATTGTAGTTCCAATAAATTCTTAACGATAAGCGTTCAACAGTCCTTGGACGATCATATTCGTATTATCAATACCAATTCCTTCCTCAGGAGAATATAAATATGATAGATCTACCTCAACACGAAAAATTCTTCCCGCGTCTCTAACGCCGATTCTATGACCAATTTGTACGACAGACGCCCAATAGGTCGCATTCGTCCGAAGATCGAAGGAAGAATCGATACCAAGACGTTCTTTATAATATCTCCGCGCAAACTCGGATGGAATGACCACCGCGTCAAAACATGCGAAAAGCGACGCGTCCCCATAAGAAAGATTGTGAAGAAAGAAAACGTTCTTAATTCCACGTTTTCTAGTCTCTATCGCCGCCAAACGTACAAATCGACGCCCTCCGTAGGTCATGCAAATCTCGGGGCGTTCCACCTCCAAAAACTCAATCAAGAGCGCGGCGTCGAGACAGACTTCTCTCATAGAGATCGCGGCGCCGCTTGAAAAATCAAGATAATTATGGAACGACGTAAAACAAACTCTCACACCACGCCCCGTTTTACCTCATCTTTTGTGAACAAAGATTATTTTCAATTAAACCTTTATCTTATCGATTACTATAACTTGTTCGTTATCGCATTTCAATAACAATATGAATCTTATCATTCTTATCATTATTATTTTAAAAAGTTTTCTCCTCATCAATTCGTCGGTAATCTTTCAAGGATTTCCCCCCGATTATCAAAATAAAAAAACGCCTACTCAATGAGGTGTAGATGCTGAGATTAGTATGGAGAGCTAAAGGAGACGCCGTCGAATCAGACCGCGAGTAGTAAAAATATCGTTGAGAAAAAAGCCCGCAGAAGCCCCTTCAGCGTACGCCTACCTTCACTAACCATAGCGCAAAACAAACCAATCCTCACGTCGTCGAACGATATACCCAATTATACAGTTAGGTGATCTCTCATAGATTTCCTACGCAACCCTCCATGAAAAGCTCTTCCACGGCGTCGCCAGAGATGAGGAAAAACAAGGCATGATAATTAGGAACACGACGTTCAATAGAACAAGCGTAGTTATTGCAACCCGCATCGTAGACGAAAGCCACGGATCGTCCACGCGCCAAAGATCCATCGTCTTCCAAAGGGAAATAAGCCACATTCCAAAAACAGGAAGCTCAAAGAAGCAGAAGGGCCAAAAGATCAACAACGCGTTAAAACAATCGGAAGTAATTATTATTTTGGATGCGAGTATTCCTTCGCTTAACCAGTCCAATTGCACGAACACCCAAAAAAGCGCTTGAGAAAACGCAATAAATAAAACAAGACTTCTCCGACATAGCGTCGTCATTCCATCCAGCGACTTCGAAAGTTCGTCGGCTCTCTTCGAAAGACCGCACGAAGTAGCAGGTTCGCCATCCTCAGCAAAACGAACAAGTCGAGAAAAAACGTTCTGCGCAGTCTTTGCGCTTATTGAACCAGCGATCACTCGAACGCTCCCGTCGGCGCAACCTACGAAATAACGCTTCTGAAAACTAAATGGGAAGAACCTACTAAACCAAGCGCGTGGCGACGCAACTAAAAATCGATCGTTGACCGACGTCAAACAGAGGAAATTGCCCCCCGTAACGGCGTCGTAAAGTTCCTCGTCCTCTACTCCACCCAATTCGTCCAAAGAAAGTGGAAACCTTCCCTTCTCTTCTTTTTTCTTCGCGCATAACGTCGCAAGTTTCGACAACCGATCGCGCGTTATTCCTTCGAGACGACGAATCCGTCTACCGCGCCGAACCGCAAACATAGCCAATAAAATCAAAATAACGTAAAACAGTACGTCAAAAAGGCACGCTCGTATTAAGTTAAACTTAAACCAAGAATCGATCTTACTGTATTCATTAGCTAAACGACGGCTCTCCCAATCGCTCAGATAATGAACAGAACCGTCCGTTTTGACATAACACAACCTCATTCCCCATGGAAATGGAATCGGAAATCGCTTCACACTCCGATGAAACGCCGCCATGTCATATCGTTCCCGCCACTTCTGTAATTCAGGAATTTGACCCACATTCACATACTCAAATCCTTCGACCTCAATTCGAGAAGAGTCTGTAGTACTCGTCTCTAGGCTAATCTTCTTCCCGTCGCGAGGCGAGGGTTCTGGAATATTACAACCTTGTCCGAACCAAAACCAATAAGGGAAAATGAAGAAAAAATTGATTATGAACAGAAGCGAAAGGAATACAACCAAGCCCCAAAAACGTTTTAAAATAGACGAGTATGCTCTTTCTGCAAATAACCCCTTCATACGGATCCTTTCCGAGGTAAACGTTGTTTAATCCACGAAATGAACGATAAATGTTCATCATCGGCATTCGTCATTCATCTTCCTGGGAAGCGTTTGCATTAGACTTCAGCGAATTGAATTAATTACGCTATTTTCATCTTCTAAAAGTACCGGAAAGCTAGGAGTATAAATAGAGCTAAGGTGCGCTTCAACTCTGAAAATTTCCCCTTCTGCTCTTGCTCCGTACCTATGTCCAATTTGTACCACAGAAGCTGCCGCCACGAATTGGTCTACCAAATTGGAGTACCCGCTAGCGTCCCAAAGAGTCTTGAAATCATATAGATCTGAACACCGCCCCATTACAGATAGTCCATCGAAATAAATTTGATCGTCTACATACCTTGTGTAGATAATTACGCCGCTTAACATAGCTCGACAATGACCCAACGCCATAGCAAGATCGTTAAAACCAGAGTATGAAAGATTTACCGAAACGTCCGATAAAGCAATGCTATACGAGTCCGTACCGTCGCCATGATGAGCGTCATAATATTGCGTAGCCTCGCTAAGCGCTTCATCATAAACAGCGTCGATCACTGCAGTAATAAACTCTTCAGACTCGCATATCTTTTGAGAAAAAAGCGAATTCGTATCCCAATAATACGAATCGATAGAGCCAGAGGTAAGGCCAGGAGCATCAATTCCCAATCCGTTTGATTGAGAATATCCGCCGTCTTTAGCCCCGTATTCAAGAGTATAAGGAGCACACGTGTAATATGTTCCCTCCGAAGTCCTTCCCATGAAGTAGCCTAACAATTCCCTGGCAACAGGAAAAGACGCCATATAGCTTCCCCAATATCCTTCTAAAAGCAAATTCCGACAAGGCTTATACTCCTCAAGTCCAATCACGGCGTTTTGAAAAACAATCAAGACCTCGCCGTCTTCCAACAAACCGTCCGAATCAGAATCAAAGCCTATTTCTATGACAAGGTCATCTACTTGATTAGCCCGACGGTTTGGAACCTCAGAAGGCGCTACCACGAAAGAAGTTGTATTACTGTAAGAAAAATATCCAGATGACGCCGTCAACAAACTACAGTTATTGTTAGCCGCTACTCGCCACATTAAATGTTCCCTAGCATCCTCTGCGACGCCTACCTCAAGACAGATGACAGCAACGCTCATCGAAGAATCATATCCGGCAAGAACAATTCCCCCGTCCGATAAACTTTCATAATCAGAGCGTTTGTTGTCCTCGAGAGCTGTGCTGGCGTCATTTTCTAAACGCTGAACGGTTCGAGTCGATCGATTGGAAGAACGATGGGAATCATACACGCGCGCATAGTACAGTTCGCCTAAATTCACTGTTGCAATATCGCAAAAATCCTCGCCGCCATAGGGAAAAGAGTTATCTTCCACTCGAACCGAAAGCGTTGTTGAAGAACACATTAATTCAGCGTTATTTGCTAAATTGTGGTCATACTGCGACGTGGTGTAGATCTCCCCCGTATCTTCGTCTATTCTGTACCAATTGCGTTCATTGCCTGACAGGATTGAATATTTCAGATTGTCGCTATTAGCAACGCTGTGAAGTTGCGCAACTAACGTTCGCGACGTTCTTTTCGATATTTCCCAGGAATGGAAAACGTCGTTATCAACCATTATCGGCGTCGGCTCGTCGAGATTCTTCACAAACTCCGGAGCTTGATGAATCGTGAAAGAGACGTCTCCTTCTCCAATATCCACTCCGTAGTTATGCGCACCAATGTACGCGTCGTCTATTGATATTCTCACGTCTTCGTCCGTTTCAAAAACAGAATCGCCGAGCGTGCGGATCCAGATATCTCGACTGGTTACGCCACTGCCAAGAGAAAACGTTGGCGCGACTCGATTACTGTTTATATCCGAACGAATCTCATAATCTATTCCCGATTCTGCATCTCCCTCTAAACAAAGATCAACCGTGATTTGATAGCTATCGTCCAAAGAGTAATCGGGATATTGCTCCTTGAGAGACTTGCCTGTCGCGTTGAGCGTTCGTTCGACCTTAAAAGAACCGGAGAGATCGCTAAGACCAAGCGATCCTGAACAAGGCTCTAGAAGATAACCGTTTTCTCCATACCCTGGGACTACTTCAACTCGCCATTGATCGTCGTCGATTATCTGAAACGAAACGCTATTCGTTTCGTATTCAAATTCATAAACGACGTCCGACTCGCTAGTTCCCCCGCTTCCTCCGCTACCGCTACTACCTCCGCTTCCGCCGGATCCTCCGCCGCTCGGATACGGGTAATACTCCTCAAACAAAATCTCGACCGTTTCAGTCGGTTCATGGTAATTATCGTTCCTCGGAACAATAATAAGCGTTGAACCGCCGCCTGAATAGGTAAAACTTTCATGATTAAAGGCGCTCAACGACTCACCGTTAGACAAATAGACGTCGTAATCACGCCCAATGATAGCGCTCCCGGAAAAGGTTATCCGTCCTTCAAAAGAATACTCCAAAGCTGGCGTCGTCACCGACAAAAAGGATTCGCCCTCGGAAAATCCCCCGCTCCCTTGGAGACCTGAACGCTCAAGAAACGCTATCGTTCCCTCGTTACCCATCACGTGACGCAACGCGCCTGTCGCGCTATAAACGAGAGAGGGAGCCAAAACATGGACGACCCCGCCGCCGCTTGTCGCGTCTTGAGACTCAACGCCGTCTAATGCGGCGTTCGTATCGCCGGACAGCTTCTCTTTACAAAACTCAGAAAACGAGACTATCTGCGTCTCCCACTCTTGAGAATCTGAGGCTCCCCCTTCGGCGGTATCCTCATGAGTAACTTCAATAGTCTTTTCCGAGACATACTCACACTCTGAAGCTTTTTCGAAAAGTTCCTCGCTCTCCATCTCTTCTAACACAGCGTCGGAAAAAGAAATCACCGAGTAAAGCGTACGGTTTTCTCCCCCGACTTCTACAACTTCTGTTTCCGATTTTTCAGGAGCGTCCCCAAGAGTGTTGACCGAAAGATAACGACGCGGCTCCAACCCTTCAAAACGAAGGAGTCGAGAACGACGAAACGTCTTCGTTGGGGATGAAAACCAATCGCAGATCGTCTTCTCTATCAGCGCTTTCAGTTTATTAGTAAGCATATGCGCTCCTTTGTCGTAAGGGTAAACGGAATTAAATACCATGCTCTCCTAAAAGAGCTAAGTCAGTGACTTTCATGCGATAATCTTCTCCAACGTCGCAAAAGGCTAAAGTCTTGCGTGTGTCCCGATAGAAGACTCGCAAAGAACCTTTCAATCCTCTCTGAAACCAAAAGAGACTCAAAACGTTGCGCATTCTCATTCAAGATTCTTCCCAAACAAATTGCCGCCGATTCATCTTGCAACACGTGAAGAAGGGACTGACGCCACGGCTCGACTTCCAGCGTCGTCGGGAACGATCGAAAAGACGGTGTAAAACGCGATGGGATCGGCAGGCATGCGTTGATCCCGCTTGAGCTCACGTCCCCCATCGTCTCTGGTATAGCGCCCCGATCGGAGGCGATTACCGGTATCGAATTAAACGCGGCTTCCACGACAAGGCGGCAAAAGGTTTCCTTGCCTGTCGACGGAACAAGAAGAATTCTCGTCTTATCCCAAAAGCTTCGAGGATCGGAAACGGTTCTCATCACGCTGAGATTCTTCAATCGCAGGACTTCGGGAACGTCAGCGAGGCTTGACGCCTTCGCTCGACCTTCGACGATCAAAAACGGAACCTCAGGATGACTCTGGCCGATCGCGCGCGCCAATCCTAAAAAGAAAAAAACGCCCTTCTCGACTGAAGGATTCACAAGCGTCACGCATTTTCGCTCGCCACCCTCTACGGATACCTTACTTCGATCGATCAACGGCGGAATCACATAACAATCGATTCCAAGACGTTCTTTATAATATCTCCGCGCAAACTCCGACGGTACGACCACCGCGTCAAAACAGGCAAAAAGCGACGCGTCGCCATATGAAAGATTGTGAAGAAAGAATACGCTCTTAATTCCTCGTTTTCTAGTCTCTATCGCCGCCAATCGTACAAATCGATAACCTCCGTAGGTCATGCAAATCTCGGGGCGTTCCACCCTCAAAAACTCAATCAAGAGCGCGGCGTCGAGACAGACTTCTCTCATAGAGATCGCGGCGCCGCTTGAAAAATCAAGATAATTATGGAACGACGTAAAACAAACTCTCACACCACGCCCCGTTTTACCTCATCTTTTGTGAACAAAGATTATTTTCAATTAAACCTTTATCTTATCGATTACTATAACTTGTTCGTTATCGCATTTCAATAACAATATGAATCTTATCATTCTTATCATTATTATTTTAAAAAGTTTTCTCCTCATCAATTCGTCGGTAATCTTTCAAGGATTTCCCCCCGATTATCAAAATAAAAAAACGCCTACTCAATGAAGTGTAGACGCTGAGATTAGTATGGAGAGCTAAAGGAGTTGCCGTCGAATCAGACCGCGAGGGAAGCCGATTCGGTTTGCGATTCAGAAGACTTTATGAGCTCTTTCGCTTGCGGCAACATCTTTTTGAAGTAGCCGGAAACGCCGGAGACGTTTTCTAATTGTTGCGCTAGCATTTCCGCCTTCTGCGCGTCCCCTTCATACATCGCCTCCTTGATCTGAAGAATATAGCCGAGAGCCTCATATCCTTCTCGCAATCCCTCGCCGCGACTCCTTCGACGATCTCGTTGTTTCATCGTCATACTATTATCGTTATGCCATTTTACCCCCTTTGCGACAATAAAATTCACGACAAGGTCGTTCGTGCCTTCAAGAGAGGTAAGATATTCTTTGAAGAGGGGAAAAACAAGTCTGACGTCGGTAGCGTCAACTTTTTGGAAGAACGCCGAAGCCGACATGATAAACAAACTGTCCGTCGCCATGAAGTCGCGTAGCGTCTGCACAACGAGAAGCTTGGCTCCTCGTCTTTCGCTTCTTTCATCTGCAAAAGGAGACCGTCTACGGCGTAACGACGCGCAATTCTTCTGACTCTACGATCCCCGCAAGTCGTTACGATCGTTTTGTAAGCGTCAAGCAAGCCGGCTCCATCCTCCAAAGATAGCGCCATATGAAGAGCGTTTTCCAATAAATAACCGTTTGTTTCAGACGAACCGCCCAGAGCGCCAACCGACAGGAGAGTCTCTCTCATAAGGGCAGACGCGATTTCTTTCTGAAGTTCCATAGTCTGCTTATGAGAGATCGTCTTATCCATTGACTCCGCATGGTAGCCCCTTCCCTGAAGAACTCCCAAATCCAGGACTCTGTCCAGATGCATCCCATAAGATTAGGTTATCCCCAGACAACGCGCTCGCCACGCTGATCGTCTTGCGCAATTCATCGAGTCCGGGTTTCTCATCGCGAGTTTCTTTCTCAAACTTCTCCGCTACCGTCCCGTCCATTTTGCATTCCACGCGCATTTTCCAATTCGGATACGCGTCGGGGGTCTTGTTGATGAAGGTCAGCGTCGCGTCGTATAGGATCGACGACGCGTCGGAGTCTCTATATTTAAGGAGCTCTGCAAGTCCACGCGCAACAAACGCCGCGTATTCGTTCTCTTTGGCGAGTTTCGCGAGTTCATACGCCGACTTTTTACATTCGGGGTTCCTTCGAATTTATCAATTTCTCGTCGGATAAGAATCTCGTATACCTCACATTTCGCCGCTGTCATTACGTAGTCGAACTTCCGCCCTTCAATCGCCAAAGGAGGCAAAGCGTCCCTCAGGGCCGTCATGTAGTCGACGCCCGCATTGGGAGAATACTTTTCTAACGTGTTCGCAACCGAACCGACGATCTCGACCAACAACGCCGGATCGTCGACGGCGTCCATATTCTTGATCACAAACTCAAAGATGTAGTCCGCCTTCTCGATATACTCTTTGATCGTGCCGTTTTTAACGGATTCAAAAAAGCTATTGACATAAGAGTCTAGTTCACTGACGATCGCTTCAGAGACTTCGAGCCTCGCCGGAACAGGCGTCGACGCGTCGACGGCGCGCGCGGCTAAAGGAATCGATAAGAAGAAAAGCGAGACCAAGCCCCCTGAAAGGACTTCAACAAACGATCAACGAAGACGGGGCGAAGATTAAAGATCTT
>CAVGEG010000050.1:0-23010 GCA_963628165.1 Paratractidigestivibacter sp.
TCACCTTTTCCATTCTTTTTTCAAAGATCTCGTTGCTTTCAAGCGCTTCGTTGCACTCGCTACAAGCAACGGATATAAGTATACCGAGCCTTTCAGAAACACAAGAGGGTTTTTCAAAATTTTTCATTTTCGATTTTTCTTATTGATTCCTAAATTATGAATAATATACTGAACCATTATACATCAACATATGAAAGGTTTTTATGTCCAATCTTCCCCAAAATATAGAGACTGAAGTTCTCATCCTACGCAATCCCATAGCCTACAAAGATATAGAGCCGGTAGCCTTTGAAAATTTAATTAAGGACGGCACGTGGATTCCTTTGGTATTTGGAGTTCTCAAAGCTGTCATCGACAAACATTTTTTCGATCTGTGCGAACTAAATTGGGACTACGTCGACAATGAAGAAAAAGTTCCTTCGCATTACCTTCGTACAAAATTTCTCTTTAGTTCCAATCTTTCCTCTGAGCAAGAAACTTTCATTCAGAATATCGCGATAGAAATAGAAGAGGAACTCAAGATCGCCGCTCAGGAGACGCTTAAAAATAAGCAAAACGAGGGAACCGACGAAGTTCCAGACTTTTGAATCCCTCCTATCCCACTCGTTATATAGATACAGATGAAGACGCCGGATTTCAGTACGTCGTACTCCCCGAGAAGACGTTGTTGTTCGTCTCGGGAATATAGATTTCTCCCCGCTCCTCTTCCGTAGGAACGGATTCTTGTTCCTCTAGCGTCTCCATATCGTCTTTTTGATTGTCGTTCAGATCTCCGTAAACGCTTTCTTCGTCAACCGGAAGGCTGGCCACTTTAATCGGCTCCCCCCTTCTTGCGGCAGAAAACGCCTCATCCCGCCTTTCTTCTTCTCCCAACACGGGGGAATAACTCTCTTCCGCAAGCTGAGAGGCGTCTATCATCGTTTCCTCTCCGCCCGGCGCGTTCAGCGCAGACTCTTGCGAATCGATACATCCAACATTTTCTAAATTATGCCACCTAACGGCGCTATTTATTCCCCCCGCTACAACCAAAAAGAAGAGCGCGGCCTTAACGCTCCATTGCAACCGTCCTCGATTTCGCTTCTTAGGAGCGTCAGCCTTAGATTTGGCACGAACGAATCCCGCTTTGGCAATCTTTGAGTTGTTGGGTTGCTGTTCAACGATCACCGCTTCAGGTTTTACCGTCTCTCGAGGACTCGAAGGACGTTCGATTTCGAAGACGTCGCGCTCCGAATAGCGCTCGGTAGACTCGGCGACTTTTTTACTCTGAGGCGGAGCGGCTTCTTCCCATGCCACGTAGTACAAACGCCTACGACAGTTCTTTGGAGCGCTCATCGGCTTGCACAAGCAATTATTCAAAAGATCGTAACAGTCCGCCGCCTCCGCCAACATTTCAGGCGAATTGTAACAAACGTCTTCGTATTCGTCCGACACTTCGGTTGATTCTAATTGACAGTCCAGATATTCCGCGACAATGTTGGCGTCAGGAAACGATTCATCTGCAAAAACTTCGGGTGCCTTCTCTAATGGACGTCCCATCACTAGACGCATTTTGCGGAAGAAATCAACGCTTCTAGGACTTCTTCTTAAATCGTTTTCAATCCTCTCGCGTCGTTTATCGTCCTCAACGGAAGTCCCTTGATTTTTACAGAATAAAGCCTGAAGAGCTAGTCGCATAACCACACCACTCGCCATATGTAACCTGATTTGTGTCTTTTGACGGAAAGACTTATAGGGAGTATGGTCAAAAATAAACAAGGGCGCAAGTGCGTTTACACGAACTCTTCAGAGCCTCCGCGCGAGCGCCTCGTCTCCTCGCCTTCGAAATTTCACTTCTGTGGATTTTTTCTTACGATTGAATCCGCTGTCCAGCGCCTAATTTCTCTCTGGACGGGCTGGGGTTGTTTCACGAACCATGTGCCAGAGTTTACCTCGAGCCATAAGGACGAATCAGTTGTCTCCCAGGAATCTGCCTGGACGGATTTCATCATTTTTTCACTAAATTGCACCGCTTCTTCCAAAGTCAAAGGGGAATCAGGCTCCGTAAAACCGTGGATCTCCGTTGTTATATACTCGTTCCCCTTGGCCTTCGTCGTAATCATGATCGCTTGCTCGTCGAGAATCAGATAGGTGAGCTTCAAAGGCTCCAGAAGACTTGATAAAATCTGATCAATCGACAGATCGTCAAAGTTTGCGCGAACAGACGAAAAGCGTCCAACGCCACTAGCATTCAAGGCAGCGTCGTCCCAAATAGTCAAAAATTTAAACTGCGTTTCTAAAATTTCGACGGCTTGCTGTAACGGCATGGGTTTGGCGATATTAAACGGAGTTTTCTTCGATAAAAAACGCCATCCTCTATTTTCCGGAACAAGATCTTCCGGAACAAAGCCGGGGGACGTTGGCAACCCGTTCAAAACCCTTAATTGTTCGAGTAAAATCTCAACTTGTCTGCGTTCTAATAGAGTTCCTTTAACGATTAACGAAGTCCCTTCATGTTTTACTTCAAAAGACCGGCCTTCATCTTCTTCTCGATTTTCACAAACCGCCAAAGTTCTTATGAAATCCTCTAAACGCTCAATCGTTAGCGCTTCCTCCTTACCCGTCTGGTTCTGCATATTCACCAAAAGCAAGCCGCTTTCATCTAACAACTCAGAAAAAACAAAAGTCTGCTCCGCATAATCATTTTCGACATCCGCTTCTATCAAAACGCGCCCGTCTTCCTTAGACGCTCTCCAATGCAACATTTCCGCTTCTTTAACAAGCGCCTCAAAGACTGTCGTTTCCTCCAGTTTAAGATCCAAACTTTTATTCCAGGATTCGCGCAAATATAAAATCGTGTTTAAATTAACGTCAACCGGAACACCAGAAAACTCAGAAAGCAATCGTAAAGACGCTAGCGGCGATTTTGGAAATACGATAGACTTAATTGGCAATTGTAATCTGGAGTCGATATCAATCGGATCCGGAGCGCCCCTTAATTGGGGGAGATCGTTTAACGAGATCTCAAACTCCTCGGGGGCAGGATAGACTTCGGAATCTTCCTCTTCAACGGTCTCTTCCTGCGTCGCATTCTCCTTAGTGAAACGTTCCTCGTCAAAATCCACAAACAGTTCGTCGTCTGTTTCCGTGGGGACGTCTTCGTTAGAGGACGTCGACGCGTCGTCCCCCTCGAGAGAAGATTCTTCCATCTCGTCGTCATTCACAAGAGAAGCATCGTCCACATCGTCGACCGACGTTTCTTGAAGAGAGTCGTCTTCCGCGATCAAGCTTTGATCGTCCCACAACGTATTATCGCTCATATCCAAACTAGCGGAAATATCGTCCGCGTTTTCACCGGTTTTTATGTCAATTGCGTCTTCAATAGACTCTATGGAATGGCGACTTTCAGGGGCGTTCTCCTCTTCAACGTTACTAGAGTCGATTCGAAGATTAGGGTTGACTTCAGCGGCTACTTCCTGATTCGTTTCGCTTTGCAGGTCATGCTTTTCCTGCTTCAAGGCCAACATTCCCCAGATGACAATCCCCGCGGCGAACAGTCCGGAAACAACGCCAACAAGGACAAGGAGACGAAATCTAGAACAACAGCGCTTAAAAGACCCGTCAGGTTTCAAAGAAATATTTTCAGGAAGTTCTCCCCCTTCATCCGACGCTTCGCTCTCCAGGGCAATAACGGGGGACGCTTTTAAAGCCGTCTTTTCGAAGGTCTGCTGCGCCTGGGAGTCTTTCTCCGCGATAGACTTCTGAGGCGAGGCTGAAATTTCAAGAGACGCGCGTTCCGCAGGAGAATCGCCGCGCGCCGACTCCTTAGAATCCGAAGCGGAGTCGTCGCTTTCTTTATCGGGAACTTCGATTAACATCATACCGGCACACTTTGGACATGCGACAATCTGTCCGATAAGTTGCGGATCATTCACCTCAAAATGTGTTTCGCAAGAGGGACAACAAACTTGAAAAGAGCAGTTCTTCATTAGGAATTCTCTACTACAGCGTTGCAAATCAATCGTCAAAAAGACTCAACTTACAACAAATTTTAGCCTGTGTATAAACGAAGCGCCGATCGCCAATATGATCCTCGAATGCCAAATGACTAGTTCAAAGTCATAAACCGTCGATCTTTAATTCCGACTTTCCCTAAAAGGAGCCATAGGGAGACGCTCGACAAATGGTCAACGGCGTATATATTTTAATATCGACAGGAACGTTTTAAAATCCGGAAAAAACAACGCTGAACGTCCAAAGATATCAAGATTTTGGACACGTAAGAGGTTTCTGTCAGGAAAGGAACAAGATCATGGCACAAAGCGAGCTCCAAATAGAGTGGATCGACGCTCGGCAAGACGACGTTGCAACCAAGATAGACGCGTTGCGTAAAAAGCTGAGCCTCAAGGGAAACATCGTCAGCGAAGCGGGTAAAAAGAAGACGATTGAGATATTTGGGGAGCCCTTAACACCGCAAGAAGTGGTTGACAAAATTTGCTCAGACGTCTTTGAAAAAGGTCTTGAAGCCCTTCTCGATTACTCCAAACGCATAGACAACGCCAATCTTACGCTTGATGAATTGCGTGTTCCTCTCAGCGAATTGGACGCGGCGGTCAAGGCGGTGGAACCCGAATATATCGAGGCGGTCGATCGGATTCGAGCAAGAATAGAAACGTTTCAGCGCTCGATTCTTCACTCTTCCACACGCATTGAGGTTCCCGGCGGATGGCTTGGACAACGTTATCTTCCCCTTCGTCGCGTCGGCGTTTGCGTTCCCGGAGGCGCCGCGGCCTATCCTTCTTCGGTTCTTATGACCGTCGTGCCGGCTCAAGTCGCGGGCGTTAAAGAGATCGCCGTCATGGCCCCGCCGACTCCTAACGGATCATATAATCGCTACCTGCTCGCGACTTGCGCAAGATTAGGCGTCAAAGAAGTATATCGTATGGGCGGCGCGCAAGGCGTCGCGGCCTTTGCTTACGGGGTCGAAGGAATTCCGAGAGTTGATAAGATCGTCGGTCCCGGCAATATGTTTGTGGCGTTGGCCAAGAAGACGGTATACGGTTCCGTGGCGATAGACTCGATTGCCGGGCCAAGCGAAGTCGTCGTGATAGTCGACGATTCGACGCGCGCAGATTACACCGCTTACGACATTCTCGCGCAAGCGGAACACGCGCCTGGCTCAAGTATCCTCATCGGTTGGAACGAAGAGGTTTTACGTAGCGCGATCCAACAAATCGACGTCACGCTGTCTAAGATCGAACGCGGAGAGCTGGCGCGTCAAGCCTTGGCGAACTTTGGCGCGGTTATCGTAACCCAAACGGAAGACGACGCCTGCGCGCTAACCAACCTCATCGCTCCGGAACATCTGCATATCGCGACGCGCGACGCCGAGCAATTAGCTCAGAAGATTCCCTGCGCCGGCGCAATCTTCATGGGGAACTATACGCCTGTCGCGCTCGGCGATTACGCCGCCGGCCCTTCGCACGTGTTGCCGACAAGCGGCTCCGCGCGATTCGCAAGCGGTTTGACGTGCAACGACTTCCTGAGAGGAAATAGTCTCCTTCATTTCACCCAAGGAGGGCTCGATCTTCTTGCCGAAGACGTACGTCAGGTTGCAACGGTCGAAGGTCTTACCGCGCATCGCGGAAGTGTAGACGTCAGACGTTCAAACGGTTAGAATTAAGTCCAGTTGAACCTCATTCTCTCCTTCGACCCATCAAGGAACCGAATCAATGAAGAGTAAATTCTATAAATTCACACGCTTTACCATAGGACTGGTTCTAACGACCGTAGCGACGGGGGCCTTCGCGCCTATTTACGCGCATGACTTGGTCGTCCCCAAAAACGAAAATGAATCGTACGGATATTCCGATTCTCCCAAGCAACCGTGGAGCGAATATCGCGTTCACGACCCGAATCGTCCTATTCCGAAGAAACTCAACCCCGTCCCGCCGACTTACTTCCAAGAAGCTCCCGCCGACGCCGTCGTTCTCTTTGACGGATCGAACCTTGACGCATGGCAACCGACGAAGTGGAATCTTGTCGATGGAACGATCGAATGCACGACTGGTATTTTCGCGACAAAAGAAAAGTTTGGCGCGTTCCAGCTCCATCTCGAATGGCTTTCTCCTGCAAATTTCGAAGGAGATTGGGGCAATCAGGGAAACAACGGGGTATGTCTGTTAGGCGCTTACGAGATTCAAGTTTTTGATTCTTTCAAGGTCAACAATTACCCTGACGGCGCTTGCGGTTCCGTCTACGGTCAGACTCCCCCGTTAGTGAACGCGTGCACTCCGGCAGGCAACTGGCAGACTTACGATATCTTCTTTACCCCTGCAAAATTTGACGGCGATAAATTAATCGAGTCGCCTCGAGTCACTATTTTGCAAAACGGTATCATGGTTCAGAACAATCAAGAAATTTATGGATCAACGAGCCACTTTAATTTACCTGGTCCCCACCCCAAGGGGCCCGGCCCGATTGTTTTGAGCGGTCACGGGTGTCCTGTCAGATTCCGAAATATTTGGATTCGATCCTTTGACTGAAGAAATTAATTGCTTCGACAGATTAAGAAGAGCGCTTTTCGAAAGAAAGGCGCTCTTTGGGTTTACTGTCGTCTTTACATAGTTTTTTCAAAGTCTTTTCAGCTTCCACACATATCTCTTAATCACACACTGTTTTTGAATGGAGCAACAGCGATGAAAACCAAAACACCCCTTGAAAAAGCCAGGACAACCTTCACCTGGATCTTTGGAATCCTAATTGCCTTCCTTCTCTTCTTCACAGAACCCGTTCCAATGATAGACAAACCGCTGTTCGAAGGGCTCTTCATGCTTTGCGCCTGTTCTTGCGCCGCCATCGGCGCCCTCGGACGAGCTTGGGCTTCTCTTTTCATTTCCGGCAAGAAAGATCAAAAACTAATCCAAGTTGGACCATACGCCAACTGTCGAAATCCGCTTTACTTTTACAGTTTTGTTGGTTCGCTAGGCGTTGGCTTAGGGAGTGAAACCTTCACTATTCCAACGGTCATCATCGTTATGTTTATCATTTACTACAAACTTGTCATTAAAGCCGAGGAAAAAAGGCTCGAAGAACTTTTCGGAGAAGAATATCGTTCATATAAAGCCAAAACGCCTTGCTTTTTTCCAAAGTATTGCGGCGTAGACACTAGAATTGACGACCATTATGACGTAAATCCAAGAATATTTCGTCGTCGTCTTTTTGATTGCTCCTGGTTTGTTATATTCATAGGGATATTGGAGCTGTCGGAAGCGTTGAACGAACTCTACTGGCTTCCCTCCCTTTTCAAAATTTATTAAAATTTGTCGCATGAGCGCGCGACGCAATTAGAGTTTTTATTTTAAAGAAAGAGCCCGCCATGAGTTCCTCAACCCCAAAGTTAAAAACAACGATTCCGGGTCAAATTCCAGCGCATGTCGCCATTGTCATGGATGGAAATGGACGTTGGGCTCAGAATCGTGGTTTAGCGCGTCCGGCAGGTCATATCCAAGGCGCGGCGATATTGGAAGAAATCGTCGAAGCGGCAATAGATTTTGGAATTAAACGATTAACCCTCTATTGTTTCTCTCATGAAAACTGGAAACGCCCCAAAGATGAACTTGACGCGCTCATGTCGCTGTTGAAAAGTTACATGAAAGAGCAGCGACCAGTTTTCATGAAGAACAATACTCGTCTTCGTATCATCGGACGCCGCGACGAGCTCCCGACAGACGTCTTGCAAGAGATGGACGAAACAATTCGACTGACGTCCGCCAACGACGGTTTGACGTTAGCTTTGGCTATCAATTATGGCTCGCGTCAGGAAATAACCGACGCTGTCAAAAAAATAGTCCGAGAAGTATCCTCCGCTCTTCAAAACGATCCAGGCAATCAAATGAAAATTGAAGCGCTGGCGCAAGCTATCGACGAAAAAGACATCTCCGACAGGCTTTACGATCCAGAAGCGCCAGATCCCGATCTTTTTATTCGCACTGGCGGTGAGCAGCGTCTTAGCAACTATCTGTTGTGGCAATTAAGCTACGCCGAACTATGGTTCACCGACGTGCTATGGCCTGATTTTACTTCTGAAACATTAAAAGAAGGAATTCTCGCCTATCAGAAGCGACAACGACGTTATGGAGGGCTGAACTCCTGCGATCTGAGAACCCCCGACGATAATAAATGAGTCCAATAGTAGCGGTATCTCGTTGAAATCACGAAAAGATCGGTTCTCGAGCCGAATTTCCTTGACCGTTCAGGTAGATCGTTTTCTTTGGCGATTGAACCGGAGGCAAAGAAACTTTGGTTTTGCAGTCGCTATTCGCCCAATTATCTCTGGTTAAACGCGCGGAGACTTTTTAACATAATCAAGTCTCCGCGACCACTTTGTTCTCCTATCACAAATAAAAAACGCGAACTTCGTCTCTTAACTATTGTATTTCATCTGTAAAACGGATAAAATGCTCTCCGAACCGTTTGATATAAAGCGCGTTCCCTTTTCGTCTTTTCACCCGTTCTTTTTAAAAAACTTTATTCAGGAAATTCATATGCGCCGCCTGTTAACCGCAAAGAATGTCGCACGTTCGCTTGTAGCGTCTTTCGTTTTGATTTTGTCTCTACAGTCCTCGTCGACAGTTTTTGGCGCTAAGCCGACTGTTGATTGTTCAACGATTCGCGGGGTATGCTACGCCCCCACTCCGAATAGCGAGGATGAATGGCGACGGGAACTAGGATATGGGAAACGCGTAAACCTCAACGCAATCCGTTTCTGGACTTCTCCTAAAATGTATGCGACTTCGGGAAACGAATATATCCAGGAAATTGTTCACCTGGTTCGCGTAGCTTTTGAGTGCGGATACAAGAGTATGCCGGTCTTGTTTAATGGCAACATGCTCAATCCAGAAACAATAGAACCGGCGGCGTATCCTCAAGCTGACGCGTTCGCTACGGCGCTCGTCAACGCGCTCAAGGACGAACCTGGACTCTTAATGTTTGACGTCATGAACGAGCCGTTATGCAGTCCCTACATCGATCAAGCTCCGACAAACGAACGAAAAGAACGCGCTGAAAAGATATGGACGTTTTTGCGCAGAGAAATAGCGCTGATTCAAAAACTTGCTCCCGACGCCCTTACGACAGTCGGTTACACGACGGCGTGGGAAATTGAAGAATCGACCGCTCAAATGATCGACGTAATTTCATTCCACGATTACACGGATCGCCGTCAGGTGATGGAGGACAATATCAACCTAGCGCTTGATTGGGGTAAAAAACTCAATAAGCAGGTCATGAACACCGAAACGGGGTGCATCGCCCGCGCGAATCCGTATGACATGGTTCTCGAATGTTGCATTACGCACAACGTCGGTTGGTTTGCTTTCGAATTGATGATTAAAGGACGTTGCATCGACGAACACGGAATCTTTTATCCGGACGGCACGATTCGAGACGCCGCGACAATTGCCGCGATGACGGGGTGTTTTCGAAATCGAGATATGAAAACGATCGTACCGACCAATCCGAATCGAGAAGGGAAAGTGGATCACGCGCTTGCGTTATTACGCGATGCGCTCAAGGAATACACCAGCGACGCCTTTGATTATCGAAGAAGCGACAAAAAGAAACTTCTCGACGCCTGCGAGGTCGCCTCAAACATCCTTGAAGGATGCGAACTTGTTCCCATGAGCGACCTTCCCTCGGCGCACGTCCAAGCCTTCCGCCAAGACGAGAACGCCGACTTGTGGGAAATTCGCAAGTTTGCCTACGAACTTGCTCAAAGACTAAAGGAAGTGGCCCAGATCTTCTAAAACTCACTCTCACGCTTCTTTTAATGAATAAGAACGGATCCTTTGACAAAGGATCCGTTTTTTTGATCGCTTCTCGTCTCGTCATCCTGCCGTTTTAAACGAAATTCCTGAGATACTTAGAGGATAGCTTTGTGTCTTCTTAGTCTTAAACACGCCTCAAGACGTCTCGAAACACTCTTCCTTGAGACAGGAAAGAAGATCGATTGAACAAGAAATAAAAAAATGAGAGTGTCGGGGCTCGAACCCGAGACCTACGGATTAAAAGTCCGTTGCTCTACCAACTGAGCTACACTCCCGCTTATTAGCGAAAAATGAGAGTGTCGGGGCTCGAACCCGAGACCTACGGATTAAAAGTCCGTTGCTCTACCAACTGAGCTACACTCCCGCTTATTAGCGAAAAATGAGAGTGTCGGGGCTCGAACCCGAGACCTACGGATTAAAAGTCCGTTGCTCTACCAACTGAGCTACACTCCCGCTTATTAGCGAAAAATGAGAGTGTCGGGGCTCGAACCCGAGACCTACGGATTAAAAGTCCGTTGCTCTACCAACTGAGCTACACTCCCGCTTATTAGCGAAAAATGAGAGTGTCGGGGCTCGAACCCGAGACCTACGGATTAAAAGTCCGTTGCTCTACCAACTGAGCTACACTCCCGCTTATTAGCGAAAAATGAGAGTGTCGGGGCTCGAACCCGAGACCTACGGATTAAAAGTCCGTTGCTCTACCAACTGAGCTACACTCCCGCTTATTAGCGAAAAATGAGAGTGTCGGGGCTCGAACCCGA
Organism: Paratractidigestivibacter sp.; assembly: GCA_963628165.1. GTDB lineage: Bacteria > Planctomycetota > Planctomycetia > Pirellulales > Thermoguttaceae > RUG369. The sequence continues at coordinate 10,565 of CAVGEG010000050.1, forward strand.
GACCTACGGATTAAAAGTCCGTTGCTCTACCAACTGAGCTACACTCCCCTTTGCATCAAATGCAAAACAGTACAAACATTTTAGAGAACTAAAGGTATTTGTCTAGGCTTTTTCCTTAAATTTTGACCTTTAAGAGGAAGATTTCCTTCCTCACGGCGCGTCATAATCGAACTCTCGCCACACCATTGGGCGACTATGACGCGATTCTATGCGCAAAACCACTTCGCCGTTGAGGAAGATACGAACGGTGCCGCTCGATTGACTTACGGCAATTGCGACAGCCTCAGTACTCCGGCTAACGGCGGCGGCGGCCCAATGCCTTGACCCCAGCCCTTTGGAAAGCGTAATGGTCGCGGTCGACGCGTCCAACAATCGACACGCGGCGGCGACGGTTCCGTCAAGCGCAATCACAAAAGCCCCGTCCAATTGGGCGACTTCCTTGATACCTTCCCTTACGCGCGGATCAAAGAGATCTCGCTCTTTGCACTTATAACCGCGCACGGGATCGAACCCGGCGGGCTTGCTATTGGCGAGCACTTTTTTCGTGTCTCCGACAACGAACAACGTGCCGACCGACTTGCCCTCTCGTCCTTCACGCCCGATCTCTAAGGCAAGATCAACGACCATTTTGAGCGTTTTTAAAGGCACCTTTGTCTCAATCTTGCGCAACTCCTTGCCAGTGAGTCTTTCTAGGTGTTCGCCCAGATTGATAACGCTGATTGAATCAAGCCCGACGGAGTCAAAACCGCTATAAAGAGCAATAAGACGCGAGCCAGGCGCGAAATAATCGTCGGCGACCGCCTCAAGAATAGAATGCGTTATCCGATCATAAACAGGAGAACCGTCGTCTAGCTCAAGGAGAACCGTTTTAATTTCATTCTCCTTCGCCCCTCGAAGCGCCTCGACGTTTGTCGCAGCGGCAACAAAATAAGTGTCGCCAAGGAGTTTCTTTAAGCGTTTCCAATCTATAGGGGAATCAAATAAGATGAGAAGACCGGAAGCGTCCATCTTCTCATTCAAACTCACAGCTTCAAATAAAACATTTTGGAAATATTCCGTAAATTTATATGGTTCCATAGTGCCTATGTCAGAGACTGCATTTATATTAGAAACGAATTGAATAAATGTCGCACAATATATAAATATAGTATCATATAAAAAGCCGATGTTGTCAACCTAAACCTTCTAAAAATAGGAGGACGAATTGAAACGAATTTCCCCGCAAATGAACCTTCGAAGAGAGTTTTTTTCATTTCACCGAGCCGTCTCTTCAAGATATATATAATACCTGCTTATAAACATACACTGTACTATTAGTTTTCTAAAAAATTTGTGTTCCACCCTTGAAAAAAAGAAACTGCGCTATATCATACTTAAGACTGAGATTAAAAAACTTAATCTCATAGCTAGCTAGAATAAGCAGCGCCCACACACATTCCAATGAAGGAGATTAATTATGGTAGCGGAACGTAATCCCTTTGCCATCGCTAAAGCTCGTATCGCCAAGGCCGCGGAAGCTCTTAACCTTGACGCCGCCACGACTACCCTCTTGAGCGCCCCGCAGCGCGAAGTTTGGGTCACCTTACCCGTGAAGATGGACGATGGAACGACGAAAGTCTTCCAAGGCTTCCGCGTTCAATACAACACTGCTCGCGGCCCGGCAAAGGGCGGTATTCGTTGGTTCCCCACGGAAACGATCGACACCGTTCGCGCGCTTGCTTGCTGGATGACCTGGAAAACCTCCGTTGTCGATATTCCTCTCGGCGGTGGTAAGGGCGGTATCATTTGCGATCCCAAATCTCTTTCCGAAACTGAAAAAGAACGCCTTGCTCGCGCTTACATCCGTGCGATCGCTCCCGTCATTGGCATAACGAAAGACGTTCCGGCTCCGGACGTTTACACCAACGGCCAGATCATGGCTTGGATGATGGACGAATTCGAAAAGATCCAGCAAGAATGCCATCCGGGCGTCATCACCGGTAAGCCGCTCTGCATCGGCGGTTCTCAGGGACGTGGCGACGCGACCGCTCGCGGCGGCGTCTACACCACTCGCGAATGCGCCAAGGCTTATGGTATCGACCTCAAGGGTAAGACCTGCGCGATCCAGGGCTTCGGTAATGCCGGCCAGTTCGCCGCTACCCTCTCCGAAGAACTTCTCGGCATGAAGGTTGTCGCCGCGACGGATTCTAAGAGCGGCGCCTACAACCCGAACGGCATCGATGCGAAAGAACTCGTCGAATACAAGATCAAGAACGGTTCTTTGGCTGGTTTCCCCGGCGCTCAGCCCATTACCAACGAAGAACTTCTCGCTCTCGACGTCGCCGTCCTCTTCCCCGCAGCCCTCGAAAATACGATCACCGAAGAAAACGCCGGTAACATCAAGGCTCAGATCGTTTGCGAACTCGCTAATGGTCCTACCACCCCTGAAGCCGACAAGATTCTCGACGCCAACGGCGTCCACGTCATTCCCGACTACCTCGCCAACGCTGGCGGCGTCACCGTCTCCTACTTCGAGCAGTGTCAGAACGCCCAGAACTACTACTGGGAACTTGACGAAGTTCAAAAGCGTCTCGACCAGAAGATGACGAACGCGTTCAAAGCTGTTTACGAAATGAGCGTTGAGAAGAAGACAAGCCTTCGTGAAGCCGCTTATCTCGTCGCGATCAAGCGCGTTGCCGACGCCATGAAAGTTCGCGGTTGGTGCTAATTTTTCGTAAAGCTCGATAAAGTTTATAGCGACGCAAATTCTAGGATTTGCGTCGTTTTTTATTCGAGAAAACGCCACGTTGTCGTGTAGTCGTTTTAGATTATAATCGAGTTGGCGACGTTTATTGGTGGCGTTGCTAAGCGCAAACAACAGATATATCAAAGAAGACAATGAGCTATTGGCAAGATAAAATCGTATTAGTAACGGGCGGTTCAAACGGGCTTGGACGCGTCATCGCCGAAACCTTCGCCGCGGCTGGCGCAAAGCTCGCCATCGCAGGGTTGGAGCCATCCGACGTCGAAAAAACGGCGCAGGAAATGAAAGCCCTGAACCACGAAGTCCTTCCCCTCGTCGCCGACGTCACCAACGCAACGGACGCGCAAAGAATCGTCGACGAAACGGTGAATCACTACGGGGGGCTCGACGTTCTTGTCAACGCCGCGGGTCGAACGCATCGGGGTTATCTTATGAAAACCCCGTTGAAAGAATTCCAGAAATTGTGGAATCTCAACGTGATGGGAACGATTGCCTGCACGCAGGCGGCTTACACCCACTTAGTCGAGCGTAAGGGACACGTCGTCAATATTGGATCTCTCGCCGCGAAGAGCGCGGCGCGATGGGTTGGCGCTTATCCTGTGACCAAACATGCGGTGGCCGCGTTTTCGCAGCAATTGCGTTTAGAAGCCAAACCGGACGGCGTGCACGTTTTGCTCGTGTGCCCTGGCCCCGTGAAACGCGACAACCCCCGTCTCTACCCCCTCAAAAACGCCGACGGTATTCCAGACTCGGCGCTTATGCCTGGCGGCGGGGTCAAGGTCGGTAAGATCGCTCCTAAGTATCTTGCCCAGAAAATTCTCAAGAAGTGTGAAAAGAGAGATCCTGAACTTGTCATTCCGCGCAAGGCTCGACTCCTTTTTACCATCGCCCAAATCTGTCCCAAGCTCGGCGATTGGATCGTTCTAAAATCCACCTGACGCGACGACGCTACTCCGCGGCGTCATGCTGATGAAGGACGTCCGCCAACCATCTGGCAAACTGCGCGCATCTCGGTCCTGGACAACTCGCAAAGTCGTCCCATATCGGGTAGATTTGTCCCATTCTAACCGCGTCGACTCCGCTTTTTAGAGAATTCCAGTCGGCGCGCGTTTCTTTTTCTTTGACTAGAAGGTTGGCGTCTGTCTTCTTCGTCGGTTGCATGTCTATAATGACCTCGGGATTAAGTTCAATCACACCCTCAGCAGTGATAGTAGGAGCGATTCCCTCTAAATCCTGAGCGACGTTCACGCCCCCGGCAATCTCCAAAAGCTCGTTAAAGTAGGGATTGTCGCCAGCGACATATATATCTCCCAGTCCGTCTTTATGAGGTTCCCGAAAGATGGAGACAAGGGTTCTTCTCTTCTCTCTCTTCGCAAATTCCTTGCGAATGGACTCTAATTCTTCCCCAATGCGATTTCGTAGCCTCTGAGCCTCTTCCAATATTCCATCGACCTGAGCGATCTCGTTTACTTTCTCCCCGAGAATCACAAAGGAATCTAAAATTCCCTCCACAGACGAATGCTCTACGCAGACGTATGGAATACCCGTCTCGTTCAAACTTTTCGCTAGAATCTCGTTCTCAACTAAAAGAACGACGCAATCCGGCTCCAGCTCGATAATCTCCTCCATATCATATTCATAGAGGCTTCCGATTCGCGGCAAGTCGTCAATTTCCAGAGGATAATGGCAGTAATTCGAAATACCGACAATCCGACCAGCGAGTCCAAGCGCGCAGAGAGTTTCCGTAATACTAGGAGCCGTTGACACGAGCCTTAACTCATTATCCTTGCGATTGGACGATTGATTCCCCTCTTCATGACTTGTTTCCCAAAAGATCCAACCGCCAAGAGAGCAGAGAAAAATGCCAATAGTCCAACTTAACAAACGCTTTAACCAAGGCGACACGCGTTCCCTCCAGAAAAAATAGGGCAAGAAACAAATAAACCCTCACAACGTGAGGGTAAGCGCCCCAACAAGGACTCGAACCTTGGACCCAGCGGTTAACAGCCGCTTGCTCTACCAACTGAGCTATCAGGGCAATATGCTAAAAAGCGCCCCAACAAGGACTCGAACCTTGGACCCAGCGGTTAACAGCCGCTTGCTCTACCAACTGAGCTATCAGGGCAATATGCTAAAAAGCGCCCCAACAAGGACTCGAACCTTGGACCCAGCGGTTAACAGCCGCTTGCTCTACCAACTGAGCTATCAGGGCAATATGCTAAAAAGCGCCCCAACAAGGACTCGAACCTTGGACCCAGCGGTTAACAGCCGCTTGCTCTACCAACTGAGCTATCAGGGCAATATGCTAAAAAGCGCCCCAACAAGGACTCGAACCTTGGACCCAGCGGTTAACAGCCGCTTGCTCTACCAACTGAGCTATCAGGGCTTCGCGAGGGCCTGCACCCACGCCTAATTGAATTTACTATAAAAGGTAAAACACGCAAGTGAAAATTTTTGATTTTTCCCGAATTCTCATTTAATGAGTTAAGACCCAGTCGGGCGCAAACTTCTTACCATAGGTCTTCCAACGATTATGCAACCACCAGTATTGATCCGGCGCCAACCTCGCTTGCTCCTCTAGTTTCGAAACATGCCACTGCGTTATTTGTTGAACCGTTTTTATCTCGGGAGGAAGCGAGCGAGGGTCAAGCATTTCCACCATGCGCATCGTGAAGTTCAACGGTTTGTTGTCTCTTCGCGTCGCATAGCACACGAAGATAGGGGCGTCATATTGTAAACTCATCAGAGCCATCGCCTTATACGCGGACGCTGGCCTGTTGAAAAATTTAACCCACGCGCCTTTCTTTCCTGCCGACTGATCGGCCAAAAAAGCCATGATTCCCCTTTGCTCCATTACTGAAACAACGTCCTCGTACCCCGTGTTCTTATCGATGATAAATTGCCCTGTTCTCCCTCGAAAATCGCTAATAAAACGATCTAGATAAGGATTATCGAGCTTACGCGCGACGGAAAAGGTCGGATAGCCCAATAACCCCAGCAAAAATCCGCCGATCTCGAAATTTCCAAAATGCGCGGTAATTAGAATAATGGGGCGATCTTCCTGAAGCGCTTTAAAAAACGAGCGACCATTCTCTATCGTCACATGACGAAACCAATTAAGCCCATGAAGCTCTCTAGGCGCGTGAGCAACCTCCGCAACCATGAGAAAAAGATGCGCCCACATCTTTCTAGCCAACACTTTTCGTTCATGCTTGGTTTTCTCAGGAAAAGCGTGGCGCAAATTGTCGTCTACCAAACGTCTTCTCACGCGTAAAACGTCATTGAACAAAAAAACCATATATTCGGACGCTCGCTGACACGCGTCCAAGGAAAAGCACTGAACGACGCATATGACCCCGCGAACCATAAGGTACACGCCGTAATCGACTATCTTACGTAAAAACCCACTCATCGGAACCTCAATGGGTAAAAGCTCTTTTTCTTTCGCAATCGTTAAAAAGCATATAACGACGCCAACGTATATTATCAAACAAAGGAAAAGACCGCAAGAGCCGAGTTTAAATGAAAAAAGCGCGTTTAACCAACAGTTAAACGCGCCGATTGTCGTCGCCGCCTTAATCAAGAATCAAATCTTCGCGGTCCCCTTTCGCCTCGAAACGAGCGACGAGATCCATGAGACTCGGAAGAACGCGCCTGATTGACGTGCAAAACGCGACGATCAAGTTCAGTGTTGTCGAGTCCATTTATCGCTTGTTCCGCTTCCTCGTCGTTAGGCATGACGACGAAAGCAAATCCTTTGGAACGATTCGTTTCCCGATCCATCACGATTTTCGCGTCCGAAACGACGCCATACGTTTCAAAAGCCTGACGCAACGTCTCTTCCGACGTGCTGTAAGACAAGTTACCGACATAAATTTTCATAAGCGCCTCTTTCTTCACCCATAAGCGCAAAGTTACCCCGTTAAAGCTTTGAGGCGTACTTGAACCGATGAGATCAACAATAAAAGGGATCCAACTTCCTACAAAGTCCAAACCCGCTGAAAGAACAAAAAGCTCAAAAGAAAAGCAGCATAGCTAAAGAGCGAAGAAAAGGACAAAATAAATCTGTCCAAAAACGCTAACTCAACAAAGCGCAATCCCTTAGAGTTACCAAGATTAAAATAAAATAAAGGGAAAAAAGTGGAGGCGGCGGGAATTGAACCCGCGTCCCGCGACGTCTCTACGAGAACGTCTACGCGTGTAGTCGATTCTTTAAGATCTAATCCCTTTGAACCCTTATCGACGACGGTTTCGCAAGGACGATTCGAAAGCTTTATTTAGTTCGCCGCGTGTTCGACGCGACGGCAAACGATCCGAATTTAGCGACCAAATATTTCATCTCTTCGGCTAAGAATCATATTTGGGGTTGCCCATTTCTCAGGCAGCCAAAGCCATTTTGTTATTGGCAATTGAAATTTTTAATCGGCTTTTAACGAGGCCAACCGATCAACCTCGACGCGCAATTCACGCTTCGCCCGCCCGGTCGAACCCAGTTCGCCCCCGGTCACGCTACAACACCCCATATTCTACACTTGTACCGCCGCCTTGCAAGACCTCCGAAATTTTCTTCACAAATTTTATGACGTCTTGCGCGCCACTCCCTAATTTCATACCATGTATACAGGTTAAAAACTACTTTTCGTAAGCGTTAGACAGCGGAGAAGCTCGATGAAATTAGCAGTTGCCTTACAGGAAAGAACCGATATCAATCGGAAAATAGAGGATTTAAAAAAACGCCTCAAAAGCAATGTTCTCATACAAGAAGGCGAATCCCCGGAAGAAGAACCGAATTCCTTAAAATGCGAATTAGATTCCACGATCGAGAGACTCGGCGCGCTGATTGCCAAAATCAATCTCACCAATAGTCAAACTCTCGTCGACGGAAAGTCGCTCACGGAACTTATCGCTGAAAAGGACTCCTTACAACTCTCCATCAACGCCTACAGAGAGATCGTCGACGTCGCAAACCAAAAAACTTACCGTTCGCGAAACACGGAAATTAAAATTAAAACGACGATCTCTGTCGTCGAATGGCAAAAACGCGTCGACTCTTTGTCAAAGGAACTTCGTCTTCTCGACATTAAGATACAAGAAACGAACTGGAAGATAGATTTGATCGAATGAAGACGCTGGAGTTGTAACCAACGGGGTGAATGTCGCGCGACGACTGCGTAAGTCGCACAAACTTTATATGGTAAGTTGAAAGCCGTAGAGCGAAGGCAAGGGACAACGTCTCTTTCATTGTTACGCTCCGACAGTGCACAATCGCATCGTTACCTTTACTTTTATCACCATGCATTAACCGTTTGGTTGGGTGGGATCGGGGATTTTTCCAGCATAAATCTGTTAAAAGTCGCTTTCGAGCGTCGTAAACGAGCCTTGCAGACTCTTCGACCAAATAAAAGTAAAAGCGTCTAGCGCAACGAAAAACTCGCTACGTTAGACGCTAAAATTTCTCATGCGGCGTTGTCGTTTCCTTCTTTCAAGCCTATTTCATTCTTCCCCTACCCAAAGGTTCTGAGTTCCCATTAGTCGGAAATCAAATCCAATCTCCGACTCCTTGGAAATCCGAAAATTTTGAGCTTGATCGTTAGTTCGTTGAACGCCCTTTACCCTCGCGGGCAGGTTAAAAACTAATTATGTTCTTTAGCGCGGGCGAGATAAAGATCAACGACTGACGCGGAGGCAATTCCGCGCCAATCTTATCCGTCGCATTGAACGTCTCAATATGCCCCGTGTGAGGATTCATGGAGACCCATTCGTCCGACTCAAAGGAAACATTGTCGAATCCGTTCATCATTAGATCCCCCTTCCAGGGATCGCCATACGAATTGGAAACGAGGAAAACGAGACGTCCTTCCCTTTCAAAGACGCCTTCGATTAGAGCAGAAAAGTCAGGCGTCGGATTCAGACGGGGGCCCGTGGCGCTCCCAAGCGTATTGACAATATCCTGCCATGTTGCGAGAGGAGCTTCTTCGGTCGCTCGAAATTCTTGAAAATTAGGATCGGCCCAGTCGTATTCGACGACCTCGGAAGAAATCGGGTAGATGATTGCGGAAAACTTTCCTCGAAGTCTCTCAGCTTCTTCCTGATTTTCAGGATTTTTCGTCAAACTATTGAGCGTTTTACGGTCGATTACGATGAAACTAACTTGAGCGCGACCAAGCGCCGCGCCAATATCGAAGAAAGATTGAGAAATTTTGCGCGCGCGTTCGGATTGCGTGTCGATCGTGCATTTCTGAGCAACGGGCTTATACTCCTCTTGAAGTTCATCAATGGGGTAATACAGAAGAACCGGACGCACGGGCTGCGCGTCGCGTAAAACGCTATTCAAGCGTCCGACATATCGGCAATAATTGCGGTGACACTCATGATCGCGATACGGCGCGTTGCAGATTCCATAGTAGAGGGTAAATTCGGTCACGCCAAACGCCGCTTGCCATGCGGCGGTTGCCTCCATAAAGCTAAGATCAACCGGTTTGCACTCTCCCCAAAATAGCTGTCCAAAATCGCTTACTTCCGTCATAACGCGGCGAGATCCGATAAAGGTAGCGGCGGAACAAGGAAACGCGGTCGCCATCCAGCATCCGTAAAAAAACGCGTGCGGGTCGGAATTCAAAAGATCTAAACCGGGAACGTCAAATTTTTTGAGAGCCTCAATCTTATTGCCGTCAAGAGGAACATGCATCAACGGGGACTCTTCGTGGAGCGTATGGCCGGACGCGACGGGGCCTTGGGGATCCTCATGGCAAAACGCCTGGATTTGTCCGTAATATCGATCGCAATCAAGTTCGCCGAGCAAACTCCAGAACTGACGACGCGTGCGTTTATCTTCCGCGCTATCTCCGGAGAACAAGGACTGGTAGGAGTTGGAAAGATTCTCTCCATATTTTTCGAAATACTTCTCTTCAACGTCGTTCGCCCAAGAAACGGTCGGGAGACACTTCTTGTTGGGATCGATCGGATCCGCGACACGCGATTTCAAATTCCCTTCGACTTCGCCGAGATTCGCCGCCATCATTGAGGGTTCGTCTGTAAAAAAGGCCTCGACGTAATCATAGAGATTCTCTTTGCCCAGCTCGGTTCTATAGCGACGATGGGTAACGTCGATAAATCGTTTCGTCGCGTCCGGGTTGAGAGGGTTAGGATAGCGTCTGGAAAGAAAAACGTTATTGCTTGAATGAGTGTACTCGTAGCAATCTCGCACGTAGTATGGCGGATCGTGATCCGGATCATACGCAAGTTCCAGCGCCATGAGATCCGGACGCCCTTCCAGAACGACGCCCCCCGCGCTTAAGCTTGGATACCCGCTTTCATCGTAAATCCAACACCGCATGCCCGCGCCCTTCAGGTTTTTTACCCCTTGAACAAAACGTTTCCAATTTTCGTCGCTACGAATATATTCGGAAGTTCCCCCTACGTTTATCACAAGACCGCCTAGGCCGCAGTTATCCCGATAATCGTGAACTTTTGCGACGTCGGTTAAATCTAAATCATGCATAATTTGCAATGGTCGCCAAACTCGAGGCGGAGTGATAAAATCCTCCATCCACTCTTTGGAGAGCAAGGCGCCCCCTTGAGAATCGTAACGAATATTCTCCACAACGGGCGCGCTTTCAGTTGAGCCCGTCAAAATGACCTCTCCGCCGTAAAGAGAACTTCCTATTGTAAGGGCGAAAAACGATAACAATGATGGAAAAATAAGTCTCTTCATCTCGACTCCATTGTTGCAGACTTGTAACGACCGTCGTCTATAACGACGACGCGACAATCGTCCGTATAACGACGGACGCAAGACCGCGATCAGGTCGAAAACGCCTGAAGTCGCGACCTAATTACCGCGCAATAAACCTTTTAGTCGCCTATTATAGCAAACTCCAACACGTTTTCACTATGCAAAAGGACGCTCGTCATACTCAATAATTCGCGACTCGCCCTTACGTCCTCACAGCTTTCCCTGGTATAAAAATTTTACAAATTAAATTGTTCCGTCTGAAGGACGACGCGTTGGCTCGTCTTGGACTATATTGGCGGATACTTGATTCAAAACGAAATCATCGGGGGTGAAATCGGAAATCGCTTCTCGAAAAGCGCGAGAACAGGTCGCCAACGACTAAGAAAATGGAGGAATAAGAGCAGAAAGAAGAGAAAAAAATTCTTTTAAAGAACGTCGAGAAGGTTCGATTGGGCTATTAAATCCAGGGAACCGGGGCAAGAAGACAAAACAAAAAAAACCGCCGTAGAAATAACGACTCCTTCAACCTCAGCAACGGATATCTGCATTCCTATTAGGTGACGACCAATGAAGTTTGGGAGCATGATCGTTAATCTACGACGGCTAGCGCACGCCTAAATTTTCGTAAAGACCGGAATTTCTAGAACCTGAAAAAACTCGCCCTAAAAATCCGTCTTTTAGTATTCTAGCGATTGAGACGTTTCTTTCAAGATAGGGGAACGATTTTTTCTGGAAATAATACTTTGTCATCAAACAAGACAAATTCTTATGAGATGAAAGTCGCTATCCCGTATCGGTATTTTGTATTAAGATCGCGCTGGTCGTCAAAAGGCTAAATCGGCGGATCTTGCGAGAAATAAGGCGTAGTTCAACAAATTGAACGCATTAATCTCCTTCAACGAAATCGCTCTATCCCTATCGACTAAAAAATTTCGATTCAAGGTTTCCACGTTGTACGTACGCGCACGGGGAACAAATAATTACAGGAAATTTTATAGAAAATTCTTGGAAAGAAAAGAGTTTAAAAAAGGTTGTTAAATAAAGAAAAAGTCGTTTTATCCCCCCTTGTCGATATTTTGGCAGAACGGATAATAAATAGAGTTTTTTGCACATAAAAGAAGGCTACTTGGAGTACGAGAAGCGCTGTGTTTCTTTATGGCGAGTAGCGCAACTTTAATTCCGTCAAAGGAACATAAATGGTCGAATTGTTAACATTGTCGGTCGAAAGTCGCGAAACGGTCGGAAAACGTCGTAATCGTCGACTTCGTGAAAGTGGTAAAACTCCAGCTGTCCTCTACGGACACAAGAAGGAAGTTGTCAATCTGACGGTCGCGACTGAAGTCATTGAAGCGGCTCTGCGTCACGGAAGCCGTTTCGTGAACCTTGCTGGCGCCGTTAATGAACGCGCTTTCATCAAGGAAGTCCAGTGGAACGTTTGGGGCGACGTCATCCTTCACGTCGATTTCACGCGCGTCAACGAACACGAACACGTTCGTCTGTCAATCCCCGTCATTCTTCGCGGCGAAGCGCCCGGCCTTAAAGAAGGCGGCGTCGTCAAGCAACACCTTCACAAAGTCGAAATCGAAACCGAACCTTCAACGGCTCCTGAAACCCTCGTCGTTCATATCAACGACCTTGGCTTCAATCAGCAAATCAAACTTGCCGACGTTAAGGCTCCTGAAGGCGTGACCATTCTTGACGATCTCGAGACCCTTGTCGTGGAATGTTCCGAACAGGTCGAAGTCGAAGAAGAAACCTCCGAAGCGGTCGAAGGCGAAGAACCTGAAGTCATCGGACGCAAGAAGGCTGATGAAGAAGAGGAATGACGAATCCTCGCTAACGCCGACGGTTTTCAACTAAATCTTCAGCGCTAGAAATTTGATCATACATTTTCGGAACATAGTTATGTTAAGGACGTCGGCGGCTTCAGTCTGCGGGTTTCTTACTCGAAACGTCAGAAAGTTATCG
>CAVGEG010000051.1:0-22067 GCA_963628165.1 Paratractidigestivibacter sp.
CTAAGTCTGATGAATCTGCTTGCATAAATGCGTCGATTGCAATTTTAAATCTTTCTGTAAGTTCTGGATCTTCTTCGATTTCAGGATGTTCTTTCAGTATTTCGTAGACGTTGCTGATCGCTGAATCAGCCCAATTTAAAAACGATTTATGTTCACGTTGTTTGTTATATGCTCTATATTTGTCACTTGCTTTCTTTCTTATATTTTCGAAGGTTTCTTCGTCCATTTTTGAGAAATTAGGAATTTTGCTCTTTAACTCTGGATGTTCGCTAAGAGGGTTTTCTTCCCACTTTTTACGATACCTTTTGCCCCTTGCGCGACTACATATTTCTCTACTAATTCCATCAATCTCCTTGCTCCTGTCCTTCAACACTTTGAAAGATTTTAACTTCCCTTTAATTCCATTCATTATTGTTTTGAACCGCTTTGCTTCTTTGGTTTCAGCAAGTTCAGGGAACTTTCTCAGTGAGGATATTATGGACTCAAAGTCTTTGATAAAAGGCTCTTTCCGATCTTGAAGTAAAGTGTGGCTACCAATCTTACTTTCGATTGATTTCCTTATGTTCTCTACTTCATCACTATTCCACCCGAAAGGATACGGTTTATCTTCGAGTTTATTTTCCTTTTTGTTCTGAGATGCATCTTTGGAATCTTTTTCGACCATGCAATGCATTTCACCACGCAGGATTCTAATGCATCCACTTGCGCGTCTTAGCTTTTCCCGGTCTTCTGCGCTTTTACTACGAAATGGTGGACAGGAAAGCATGTAGAGTGAAATAGCCTTAATCTTATCTATTAAATCTTTGGCTTTAGATACAAGCTCTGGATGTTTCTTAAGATACTCATTTGTGTGAATAGCATGTCCTCTTACATGGTAAGCGTATTCATTACTTGTGTTCTTTCGAATTTTTTTTGCTAACTTCGAAAGGTCAAGGCTATCAACTTCTTCCGCAGGGATTTTGCTATATGGCATATTATCCCATTCATCAGACAGCCTTTTTATGCAGTATTTATGGTATAGACTATCGTAATTTGTTTCACATTGTTTACAGAGTTGTTCTGCATGTTCTTGACTTCTAGGAACTTTACCTAACTCTCCAAATATTTTTTTAAGTTCTATAGCTTCTTCTGTTTTTACAAGTTCGGGAAGATCGTTAATTGTCTCAAACGTTCCTTGCACGATTCTGGATAACGTATATGTCCTTTCTCCCAAATAACGGCTAGGTTCGTCGGTTCCCTGAGAATGTGATCTGATACCATTCATAATCTGTTTAAAATTATCGGTATCCCAGTCTGACAGTGACGTTTCTTTTTTACTAGAGGCTTCTTGTCCGATAGCGACAGCCGCATCTTCAGACGTAGGCACATTCTCGATAACAGGTTCTGCTTCTTCTGCTGGCGTGACTGCCTCAGGCTCTTCTACAGAGGCGGAGCCCTCTTCAGTTGGAGCAGACTCTACCGTATCTTCCTGTTCGACTGGTTCTTCATCGTTCGCAGACGGAACGTCGGTAACGTCTTCTCCAACCTCTTGGGCGGCTTCTTGGTTATCGCGCCATGTCGGTTGGTAACCATCCCTCAATACTTTCATAAATCTATCTATTAAGCTGTCTGCTTTTTTTGCGTCTTTTTCAGAAGGTACTGAAGAGAGAATGGAACTTGCGACAGCCTTAATCTTATCCACTACGTCTTTGGCTTCGGTTTCTCGTTCTGGATGTGCTTCTATCACATCTTTTACGTTAAAGAGTCTACCCAACGCTTTTTCGTACTCTGAAGTCCATGACCACCCCTTCTTTTTTCTACAGGAACTAATTAAGTCTTCCACTTTCGACCAATCAAAATTGTCGATTTCAGATGCAGGAACTTTGCTATATGGAGAGTTGTTCCACATCCTTTTGAGGACTCGCATATCATACGACAATACTTCGTCTGGCTTATCAAAAGGCAGTCTCACATTACGCTTAGGCTTGTCGTTATTGGTATTCGTGACGCTTTCGTTCTTTTGACCTAACGTTTCATCCTGTTTAGCCACCTCTTCGCCGATAGCCGTGGCGGCTTCTTCCGTCGCGACTGGAGTTGACGACTCATTTTCTGCAATAGCGTTTGAATCTTCGGACGTTTTTGAAGTCGTCAAAGAATCTGAGTCTACAGGGAGTTTATTTGACGCACCTCCAGTTGCGCTGTTGTTTCTCTCGACCTCCTTACCAATCTCTGTTGCGGCCTCAGAGGGAGCAGGAACGTTCTCCTGCGGTGTCTCTATAGCCTCAGTTGTTTCAGATTCTACGGGAGACTCTTTCGGAGTCTCTCCCGTAGTCTCTTGTGAGTGAGATTCTAGAAGTCCTCGTTCCCCTCTTCCCTCTTCTTCAGGACTATGAACTCCACCTCCGGTGGAAACGGCTCCGTCTTTCCCCTCTCCCGCCATTCCGGATGGTTTCTCAAAAAGTGATCTCTCCTCGCGCTTAGCTTTGCCATGTCGATCATTTCCTGAAGACGTTCCTGGCTTATCCCCGAGCCCGTATTTCTCTCTGAGTTCGGCGTCGATTTTCCCTGTCGTGAGATATTGCCTGATTGCATCTACATAGTCCTTTCTTATGAGTTCGCGTTTAGAACCGTCGCCTTTTGCCCTTTTAGCCACGTCTGCAAAGGCGTTTGTTATATTTATTATACCAGGGTCGTGTACAGAATCACGGTATGCGTTCTTTAAACTATTGGCTTTTTGCTTATTAATCTTCGCTTTTTCAGAATCGACTGCGTTTTTGTCTAAGATATTAGAGTCGTTCAGAATATCTAAGTATACAGAATTAGCCGCCGATTTGTTCGCTTTAGCGATTTGAGAGAACGCCCTCTTAGCATGATCTAGCAAGCCTGCATATTCATTGACGTGATCGTCGTAGGTTGCTCCCATATCAAAGAGAAACTCTCCGTCGTTTCTCTCAGTAGGCTTAGCGCTCTTATATGCGTTCGCAAGAGAGTTTAGTCTTCCCTTGCTAATGCCATTTATGTCGTCTTTAAGGCGGTTGACAAGTTCTCTTTGCTTATCGAGATTATCTCCTAGAACTTCGCCAATAATAGCCGCTTTTTCAACGTCTAAATCTCCCAACTTCACTCTTCTGTAGATACCGTCGTCGAGCGACGCAAGGTTCTTAGCGACGTTATAAAGCGTATTGTTCTTTGAGATGAGATTCTTAACATCGTCTCTCTCTTCAAAGTTGGGAGTAAGACGAATAATATCGGCTACGTCAAGCGCGGTTCCCTTGCCGTCAACGATATTAGCGATAGCTCCTTCCACTTTCGCCTCTTCTGCGGATTCCGCAACAGAATAGCGAACGTCCAGAGCCCCTGTATACCCGCTTTGTTTAGCTAGATTAAAGCGATGGTGTCCGTTGACTACATAGTCATTCCCGTCAGCAGGGTCGCGCCAAACAAGTATCGTTCCGGCTAATTCGCGCTTAAACGTACTGCCATCGTACAAGTCGGACGCTCCTGTTGCACGGTCTACGTCTTGTTTGAATTGAAAACGGTCAGAATCAATGTTCAGGTCGTTGATCGAGACCCCGTAGACTTTCCCGAACTCAATTTCATTAGTTTTTGGCGTTCCATCTAAAAGCCCCGGTTTACGTGCGGCCTCTAACACGCCTGGAGAACTTATAGGCTCCGCAGAGAATTCTTCAGAGTCAAGCTTTTGTTTGCCGACTGGAACTACTTTATTGTATGGGTCGTCATAGTCTGATTCTTCCCAATCGTCGCTAACAGAACCATCCCATTCCTCATCGTCTATGGGTTGTTCCTCCGGAGAAATTTCTTCATCGTTGTAGTTTGGTTCTTCCCAATCTTCACCGTATGACCCGTCCCAATCTTCATCATCTGAAGCTTCTATCCCTACGTTCATCGCCGCAGATTCGTTACTCTCATCTTTGGTTAGTTTTGACAAATCACCGTCAGATTGAAGTTCATTGTCAGTAGTCGTCTCTTCTCCGTCTGCATCAGACTCACTGACATTTTCTTCCTTGTTATCTTCTGGAGCCTCTTTATTGGGGTCTTGACTGTAAAATTCATGAACAAAATCATGAAATTCTTTGGCATTTTTGTACTTTAGTTCTGGACAATGCCTTTTCAGTAAAGAAGAGCCTTCGATGCCATTGGGATAACGATTAAAGAGCGTTCCCCAAAATTTAATGTGATAATCTTTTGCAAGCTCAAGGATTTTTTCCGGATTGTTTTTTGCGTATTTTTTAAGAGACAACGCCATACGCGCACATATGTCGTTAGACCAATACTTAGCCGCTTCAGGACTATTGTCCATACTTTTTAAACAAGCATCGTCGAATCGAGCCTTTCCGGAAAAATAACTTGTGAGATAATACAGCATTCCTGTTCCGCCAATTTTGTAGGTGGAACGAAGAATGTTATTGTACATCAAGACGGCCTTTTCTATTCTTTTACCAACATCTTCAGCATTGCCATTTTGTTGAATTTCGTTGTAAATGGAAGCAAAAGCAAGCCCTAGATAGTACAAAGACAACAACCCTGCGTCTTTGCCTGTCTTAGAGCGCTTAACAGTCATTTGCTTGTTAACACATTCCTCCCATTCCGGGGTGTGTTTGTCGATATAATTGATTAGTTTTTCTCTGCCATTAAGAGGTTTTTCTTCCTCTTGTCGTTCAGAATCGGCTTGAGATTCGTTGTTATCGTCCAGCTCTCCATCTTCATCTTCGTCTTCTCTTTCGTCTAATCTCTCATATCCAGGGTCGGTAAATTCTTCTTCGTCAAGTTCGTCATACCCGTCTTGTTCAGTCGGGTCATAGTCGTCAGGAAGAGACGATTCTCCATTCACTTCAGAACTAATAGATCTTGCCGCCTCTTCTGAACTTTTCTCGGTTTTTAAAGTTGGTTGTGTTTGAGCATTGCCGCCGTTGCCGCCATTGCTTCCTGGGGGCGGATTGCTTCCTGGGGGCGGATTATTCCCTGGGGGCGGATTATTCCCTGGGGGCGGATTATTCCCTGGGGGCGGATTGCTTCCTGGGGGCGGATTATTCCCTGGGGGCGGTGTTACTTGCTTCTGTTGCTGTTGTTGCTGTTGGGTAGAACTTGTGTACCCGTTCACCTTATAACCCCAATCACTATCGTCATAGGTTAATGCATCTAAGTGAAGAGGGGCTCTAATCCCAAGAACAGCAAGTTCTTCTTCTCTCTCTTTTGATTGGCCACCATCAGACACTAAAGCAATATGCGTCATTGGCAAACCTCTGAGAGTGGCTTGTTCGAAACCGTACTTGCTGAATTTACCAGCAAGTAGTTTCGAGGCTTTTTTAAGCTTAATAGGATTCCTCTTGAGGCAGCTTAGGTCTATAATTGCGTACGTTTTACCGTGTCTATAACCAGACGTTACATAAACGTCATTGAATCCTTGTAATGGGCTATAGACCGGCTTTTCCAGCTTAAAATTGAACAACTTGTCCATTAAATTAAGCTTGTCGTCTTGTTTCTCCGAACTCGCGTTTATCCATTCATGCGGTATATTTTCAGCAAATTCCTTGAAACTCTCGTCAGGGGATTTAGCTAGTTGATTAGCATGACTAGCTCCTTGAAAAGCCGCTGGACTCTTAGAAACTCCGCTTTTAACTTCTTTGTAGATGAATGGAATTGGATGTCCGCCCATCGTTATCCAACAGACATAATCACCGATTTTATCGTCCCATTTATACTCATACCCGTTTTTGTCAAATATGCTAGGTCGACCGTATGTTCTACCAAATCCTTGATTTGCTTGATGCCCGTTATTGTTGCCTCCATATCCTTCGATTGAGGAAAATCCTGCATAGAGTTCAAGGTTAGATCGGTTCTTTTTGTATGAATCTTTTTTCATTGATAGTTAGTCTTTCTCAAAAAAAGGACAGTAAGTAGAGTTACAGAATCGCGATCTGACGTGAAGATAGTCTGCGTCAGGAATCAGATTGAAGTTTTCGTCACATGGTCGACGAACGGCGGGGTATTCAACCCCGTTTGCGTCCTTAAAGCATTTCAGGTCTTTCTTAGCAAGAGGCGATCTGCATTCAACGACTTTGCAGGTCGCGATGTTACGAGCCCATTTTTGCTCCGTAAGCGTCGCGTACTTGCAACAACATATAGGTTTCTGTTCCATTTTTGTCACGCAAGATAGGGATTGAGTCTGCAACAGGTACTATTTATAACGACAAAAGAATCTTGTCTGTTGCTAGGAAGAAAGAGGGCGCGTGTAGCGACAATCGACACTATTTTGTCTCTGTAAAGTCTATACAGTGTTGCTTACAACAGAAATTAGAACGCACTAAAAGACAGTCTTCTCCTGAATCGGGACGGCGTGAATGAAAAGCGGCGCCGTCCGTTCTCGGATTATCCATAGAAGCAAGAGATTGCATCCGCAAGGGATTCCGACACTCAATTTCGAAGTCTTCCATCCCCTTGCAAAAACACCATTTTCGTTGCGTTGTAGTCGCGTAAATACAGAGTGTCAATTCAATTTCTTTATCATTGTCATGCAGGTAAAAGGAGTAAGCGCGTAGCGGTATATCTGCGTCACTTTGTTAGCTCTTCTGTCTTGTATCAAATACGAATATAGATCTCCCTTTGTTCCCGCAGGTATAGTTAATCTATATTGGCCTTCCAAGTACTGAAACTCTTGCACATAGTCTTCGTCAAGAACTATTTCTTTCCACATTACTCCAGCGTTCTCGTCATAATCGTCTGGCCATGCGTTTGTATAATGAAAAGAAGTGGGGAATGAGGCGATAAAAGCATAGTCTTCCACTTCGTCTAATACTTCAATATTGAGTTTCCATCTTTCTACAAGGAACACGCCTGATCGACCAACATAGTAATCGTTTACTTTGTTTGGGTTGACGATGAAGTTTCCAACCTCTTCCCCACTTGACGATATTTCATCCGTTCTATCCAGAATATCGTCTACCACCTGTATTTCATAGCTCCAGTATCCATTGCTTACGGAAGTTGCAGTGTATGTGCTAGTAACTATAGCGTATAACTGAAATATCCCGTTTCCTATCAAACATGGATAGCAACAATTACATGGTCTAGTCGTCACTTTCGTCGGCCAAATATCAGCCATGGGCGTCCTTTCATTCGTCGCTAATAACGTCGTCTTCGTTAATGTGCGGATTGATCTTTACTTCAGGGCATGGAACGTTGCCGGGGCAAGCCGCCGCGTCTGAAAGTGTGGAGCCGATAGGAATCTGTACCAGGTCAAGCTCCGCGCTCTTCACATTGGGGAGCCCGGTTATCACAGAAACTTTCGTTTCGTCAGTGACTTCGATGTGTTTCATCACGTCGACGGAGTTGCCAATGCCTTCGGACGGCTTGATGATTATCTCTACCTCTTTCTCTGTCAGCGTTCCGACCGCGCTTATAGCGCTTCCCTTCTCGATTGTCGCGTCGCTAACAACATCGATGTTCGTCGGCGTTACCGATTGAACGACAGTCCCGGCGCTTTCAAGGACATAGACGGTTGTCGTTTTAGGCGTGAGATAGCCGTATGTGATCGTCAGGGTTCCGTTAGAGTTACATTCGACGTTTGTCACGATCTGGACGCTTCCGGTTGACGCGGACGTTGCGACGCTAAATCCCGTAATGACTGTTTTCTGGACAAGCGTCGCCGTTGTCGCGTTAATTCCAGAGACGACGGAGCTCTTTGCTGTCGTTACGTTTTTGATAACGTCGGTGGTTTCAGATTTATCAAGTCCCGAGAGAACTTTGATCGGGTCTGCAACGTAGCTAGTTGGAATTGTCGCCTTGTCAAATCCGCTTTCAGGAATTAGTAAGACTTCCTTCGTTTCTGCTTTCCCGAGACTTGTCACGACGGCGTTTGAAGTTGTCGACTCTTCTTCCGTTTCCGTTCCTTCACTTTCGTCGTTTGTTGTTTGCAACGGCGTGTCTGTTTCGTTGCAAAGTCCAACTGCGGCCTTTTGCGATAGATACGGGTCGGTGATCGCGTTTGAACGTTCAGGAATCCAGGAAAGATTGCCGTCGTTGTCGATGTTCAGACCAGGCCCTCTGTCAGACGTCCCTCCGGAACCGCCGCCAGAACCGCTTCCAGAATCTCCTGAACCACTCCCGCTTCCCGAGCCGTCTGTTCCATCGCCGTCGTCGCCGCCGTCCCCTCCAGAATCGCCGCCTCCGGGGTCGTCATCTCCTGAGTCTCCGCCATGATCGACTGGTTGAACTCGTATCCACGGGTCATTCTTGAAGTCGTCTTGAACTTCTTTGACAACGTCGTCGATAAGCTTGTCCGCGTCAAGCGACAGTTCCCACGCGTTCTCTGTGTCGTTAAACTCCGCAATAATATATTCGTCGCCAATTATCGTAGGATGTTGCAAGACGACCGCGTCGACAGAGATCACTGCGTTGCCGCCTGCGGCGCTTTGGATTGTTACGCCGTCCCCAGCCGTGATTCCCGTCACGTAAGCGCCGTCGCAATTGAGTCCTATCCAGGAAATATTATATACAGACGCTTCAGGACGCTCGCTAGGGCTACGGCCTTCATTCTGCTCGCTTGTGTCTTCTACAGTTATCCCACGACCGCCGACAAGAATAGGTTGAGGCGGCCCGGATATTTCTAAAACGTTTTCCGTGTCGTCGTCAATTCCAACTTGAGTGATTTTGAAGTAGATATCTTCACCAGCCTTTAGCCCAGTCGCTTCGCCAGAATTAGAGCTCTGATCGTACGCGTTGAATCCAGTCCACAAGACGGTAAAGACGTTGTTGAATTGAGAACTTGCAATGTTTTTGGACGATTCTACTCTGATGTGCGAGTCGCCTTTAATGCTTGCGGGCTTAGAATGAATTGTAAGCGCTATCTTCTCGATAGGATTTCCGTCGTCGTCCGTTTCGCCGCTAAGAGCGTACATTCTCTTTTCAAAGTAGACGTTGCTCCCCTCCATGAGAATATAGGCGTTCCCGACAAAGTCGCTTTCAACGTCGTCGTGATTCTCTGAACTTACAACCGTCTGAATGCCGCTCCATTCAAGAATAGCCGTCGACGTCGGAGCTCTTCTTGTTACGTCGTTGACAGTGCAAGTCAGTCCTGTTCCTGCAAGGAGCTTGCGGACGTACGAACGCTCTGTGCCTAATCCTTTAACGCATAATCCTTTCCAGGAAAATTTCACATCAGAGGAGTCACACTTAATCTCTCGCCAGTCTTGTTCCTCAATAACATACTCTGTATTCGTCCCGTCCAATTGTTCGATCTCTATATCGTCGCTACCATGAAATTTATACGTATGACGATAGTAGTGTCTTGAGTCGGAACTTTCTTCTTCTGTTGATTCCTCATCAGTTGGTTCTTCTTCAGAGGTTTCGTTTTCGGCGGTGTCAGACTCTATTGTTTCCGTTCCGTCTGTCACAGGGCCGTTAAGTTCTACGGTCATCCCTGGAATTAAAACAGCGTCCCAGTATTCTTCACCACCAGGCCAATTAGCAGGGTCAGAGCCGTGAATGAATTCTCCATTCACATAGAGTAAATTTTCTACGTCCTCTTCGTTGTTAGACTGTATTTCAGCTTCGTGATCGTAGTCTATTTCTTTTTGTTTCTTCTCTTTAGGAATAAAAACAGAAACTAAAACTCCACCGTCTCCATCTTCAGGATATTCTGTTCTAAATTCTTCAGGAAGCGTTTCTTCCCTATTGCTTTCTTCTGTTGTTTCTCCGTTCTCTTCCTTTTCCTCTGTTCCATCTGTAAGTGATTCTAAATAGCCGTCAGGGTCAAGACTTTCCCAATCAGTCCCTTCACCTCTCTTTTCTTCGCCGTTTGGGTAAGTAAGAACAACATGCTTGCCTGGGATAAGATTAAGACTTATTTCTTTCTCAGGAAGTTTGTTTTTATCCCAATTTTGAGGGTCTACGTCATATAAACCGTCAGACTCTTCGTTAGTGGAATCTTCTTCTGAGTCTTCGACTGAGTTGGTTTCTGCTTCGTCTCCTGAGTCGTTTCCTAAATCTTCAGGAACGTCTACTTTGTCTTTGATCGTAATTCCATCTCCAGCCGTGTATTTGCATATATCGGCGCTTAGAGACACTGTTACCGATTCTTCGTCTAAGAGACTTTCGTCAACGCCTTTGATTACGCCGTCGGTTAGCAATTCCTTCGCAAGGCCTATGAAGAAATCTTTTCCGTCTTTAGATATGTACTTCTCAAAAAAATTGCTTGCATCCGTCGGCGGGTAGTCAGGTGCCCCGTCAAGAATGTACTTGGGATAGTCAAGAACGTTAATGATGTTGTGATGGTCTTTTATTTTCCCAAAAGGTATGATTTCCCCTTCTCGAGAATTGCTATTCTTCACTTTATTAGATACTGTAAAGTGACTGTCAAAGATAATGTTCTTAACTTTTTTAGAACTGTACTTATAGTAATCGACAACGCCGTCTGCTCGTTCAATACCGTCTTTATCGTAGACAATATTTGTTACATTGACTCCGTTCCATCGGATGAGTTTTTTTGTATACTCTTCATTGGTTGAAGCCAGACTAAAATCCTTCTTGCTCAACAAGGCAGGCCCTTCGTATGAATAGTCGGCTTCTTTTGGGTCGTTGTACGTTACGCTCCTATCAAGAATCATACTGTCGATAATAATTGAAGGGCTGTCTAGATTATATGCACCCCACGTGAAGTAAACGGTTTCTTCAGGATGAACAATCTCGTTAACTAGCGCATAGGCCATTTTTGGCGACACTTTGTACGTCGTGATAATCCCGCCAAGAGAATCTGTCGATTTATTTTCAACAGTCACGGCGCAAGTGTCTTCTCGTTTGGCGACAACGCGAACTACGCTATCGTCCGTGTTGGCGTTGATAATGCGCGAAAAAGCTCCTGTAGGCCAATGAACGCTACTAGGGAAAGAAAGAGCTCTTGTTTGTCGCATTATCGACGGAGAATCCGTTTTATAGACTGTTCCTTCGCCTAAGTCGCATCCTAAGTATAAGAAATGCTCTTCTGGTAGCTTTTGCAACGTCTCTACCGCAGAGGCTATTCTCTGAGCGATTCCTCTGAATGTGCATTCAGAGACAATGTTGATCTTCTTATTAACTTCACTAACGCTTTCTCTATAGACAATAGATTCGCCGTTTACCTCGTAATCGGTAAACACAACGATTGACGATCTCAAGTCGTTGTAGTCGTCCGGAAAGTTGAGACTAATATAATCGCTTTCCTTGTCGACAATCCCTTCATTGAAAGTCTTTGCGTAATAATTATTTTTAAAATTTTGATAATTAGCTTTATCGCCTTCGTCGATGGTGGTACTAGAGTCTATGCTTGACGAATCGTCTCCTCCAGTATCTTCTTCTTTGACTTCGAGAGCCTTTTCTCTTGTCCAATATCGTGGGGCGTAATAATCTCCAGGCGCGTTGTCAATTGCTCTTTCTTTGCTGTTAGTAACTTCGCCTGTATAGTCAGTGACAAGCAATAATTCGTCTTTTATATCCTCAACGGAACCTGCCACCAAGGTTGCGTCGGAAGCGTTTAGATGCTCGATAAACTCGTTATAAAGTTCGAGAATCTCGTTGACAAAATTAACAACAATCTCCTTTGACGAATCATAAACAAGCGTGTCGTTTGCGTACGTTAGGGTTGGAACATTTGGAATCTTCTCATAAATATCCGGAGCGCTATTTTTTGAGAGACTACAGAACAGTAGGTACGGTTCATAGATTAATTTAACGTTGATTTTCCCCGTTCTCAAACAGGATTCATGCGGCCCGGTTAGGTTTATATAATCGTCTGAGTAATCCTTCTCCGACAGTTTTTTCATCGCGGCGTCAAGATTAGCTAAGTCTTCTTGATTCTTAGAAATCTGATTGGATAGCAATGTTTGAATATACGCATTGCTAACTTTCGCACAAACGATAACAGGAGCGCGTGGAGAAAAGTAGGAATCGCCATTAGCAAGCGCTTTTTGATATTTCTCTTCTTCTGCGGATTCTTTCTTTATGAGATACGAAACGACAGAACCGTCTCCCGCGTAGAGTCTCTGTCCGTACGTTGCAAGCATTATATCTAGGACAATGACGGCAGGTATGTTGTTGCTATATGGGAATGCGCTTGAAGAGTAAGGGTCGGAGCTATTAAGACTGACAAGACTTTTCCCATAGAGCGCGTCATCCGTAACAACGCTTGACTCCTCGACTTGCTTGTCTCCTTCCTCGTGGTCTTCCGTACCGTATCCAGATATTTCTGTCGTCTTACGAAGAAACTTCATCCATCCTTTTTTGTAGTCTTCTAAGTGTTCTTTAAAATGACCGTTGCATGCTTCTTCATAGAATTCAGGCACGTTGAAATCTTCGTCTGTATAATCGGCGTTATACTTCGAGTAGAACGTACTAAACAAGTTTATATATTTAGTCTCGTCGTCTTCAGTGAGTATTGAGAAATACTTGCTATTAGTCGCCGCCGCTTTAAAGTCTTTTTCCGAAAAAAGACTAGTCGTAAATAGATTCCAGAATAATCTCACCATCGTGCAAGCGCCGGCTGTTGCACAACAACAGGCTTCTCCGTCATATTGAGATGAGTGCAGAAAATGAGAGTCGAGTATGGCGTCGTAGCTCGCGTACTTGTACTCTCTTACCTTTTCACTATTAGCGCCAAATTTTTGCGCCACTAAACTATAGTACTTTGAACAGTTCTTGTCATAAGGAACGTCTTCACCGTTGGCCGCTCTTAGCACGTCGTGATTAACGATAGTGACTTTGTTTGCGTCCCATTCCTCTTCTTTCAAGGAACTCTTTAGATAACCTGGTATATTTTTAAATTCGACCGCGGAATGGATGATTTTACGCCCGTAGAAACGCCAGTCGACAAGGACGCAAACGCTTGCGTCCGCATAGTCGTCCCATCCAGAGACTCTCGCGCCGTCTAGAGGCCGAATCGCGACAACGTAGAGATCGATCTCTTTTTTGTCTTCTATCCCTAGGAAGAAAGAGGCGTTTGAGACGATCGTCTTGTTAAGCTTTAGGGTTACTTTTTGTCCGATAGAGATTCTGTCGGTGTTGAATATCGCGACGATATGCGCGTAAAGAGAGGCGCATGTTGGGAAATATAGCACGTTTAGACGCGGCTTAGGCGGTCTAGCGCAACAAAACCATGAAGGCGTTATGCGTTCGTTCTTTTTTACGTCGAAAATATCGGCTTTGCGTAGCTCTTCATTGACCCATGTAATCGGGTCGTCGATGAAGTCGCGCTCCAAATCCGGCGCTACGTATTTGCGGATATGCTCTTCTAGTCTACCTTCAGGGTCTGGAAAGATGAACGGCTCGACGTGCACGGAGCCGCTTTCATCCGTCCATTCCCATTGCGCGTTAAAAGGTTCAATCGTCGTCGAGTAGTCTAGAGAATCCGCGTCTTGCGTCATACGTTATAATCCTTGTTACAAAGATCGATGGAATGCGATACGCTAAAAGTAAGAGGGAGAAAAGCGCCGTGGCTTCCCGAGTCTGTTTCTAGATACGACGCTTTGCCGCTCCGTGTTGCCTTGACGTACGACGTGATCTCTATGTCTTCTTCGTCGTCAAGATCAAGACGCCACCCCACAAGAGCTAACAGAACGCGTCTTTTCATCTCGAAAAGATTAAGCTCTTGTTTTGAGAGCAAGCTGTCAGCCCTTAGGGTTTCGTCTATGGCCGATAGACGATTAAAACAGGTGACGTTGACGTACGTCGTCTCGATGAGAAGATTGTAATATTGATCGTTCTCTTGATTGAACGAAGAGCCTTCGCTAGAGATAATGTACGCCTTGTCGGGCATTGCGTTAGCTGGAGTTGAATATGGGTCGTCGACGACGAAGCACGCTTGCTCCGAGAGGTTTAGTTTCGTCCTAAGACGCACGATAAATCTTCTAAGAACTTCCGCTGGATGTGCTCCTGTCATGCGTTACTCCCCTCTGTCGTAGTCGTTCCTTCCACTTTCTTCTCGATTAGATGACTCAGTTGTTTGCCATCGTATAGAGCGGAAAGAGCCGATTTATCCACTTCCTTGTCGCCGTTAGTATTCACCTTCGTAGGATAGTAGCGATCGAGTCCGAAAGTCGGATTCATCAAGAGCCAGACTTCGTCGCCTTTCACGTATTCTCTTGACATCGCGTATACGTACGTGCCGATGACGGAATAGAATATACCTTCGCCTGTTCTAGCCGCGGTCGGTTCGCATATTCGCGTTTCACAACTTGTCGTCGTAAAGAGTATCGGGTTGTCGCCGCTTGTAACGACGATTTCGTCA
Organism: Paratractidigestivibacter sp.; assembly: GCA_963628165.1. GTDB lineage: Bacteria > Planctomycetota > Planctomycetia > Pirellulales > Thermoguttaceae > RUG369. Next base: position 14,255 of record CAVGEG010000051.1, read on the forward strand.
GGATTAGGCATTTCAGGCAGACGACCAGATCTTTCTGCTTCGATAATAACACGCGCCTTAGGAATAGGCTTAGCGTACTGTACGACTCGCACTGAATCGTGACGCGTTAGAGCGTTTCTAATCATGGAAATCTCATTCATAAGGATTGATATTTCTGTTTCGATATCGTCGGGCGGATTCTCTGTTTCTTCGCCGCCCGATTCTTCTGGTTTCTCTCCATCCTCAGTTCCGCTAGACGTATCGTTAGGGTCTTTGTATTCCTCAGAACTTTGTATAGAGCCGTCTGTGCTATTGGGGTCTTGTTCTACATCAGTCGGCGCGTCTGTGTTGCCGGAGTCGTCGGAGCTTCCCTCTTCTCTAACAGACTCCTTCAAGAGTTGATTGAGAGAGTTCTGTTTTTCAGAGAGTAATCGACGCAGTTCGCCTATCGAGTAATTCCCATATTCGCCCATAGATTCATCGTTTCTGATAAATGGAGCGACAGGAAGCACAAGACGAGAATAATCCGTGTAGTAGGTTATATCACTCTTATAGAATGTGTATGGGTATTCAATAGCTTCGAATTGAACGCTATTGTCTACGCTAGTATATTCAGTTCCTTTCGGGTCTTCTGCGACTTTTGTCTCGACTAATTTGTCGATATCTTCCGCGTCTCCGAAACCGCCTTCTCCTTTGGCAAAATCTCTCATCGCACAAGGAACGGTAGCTAAACTTTTGATGTAACCAAATACGTTTGACTTGTTAGAATCCTGTTTCTCGCTATTCGCACTCTTATCGTCCTTTTCTTCTGGAACGACGCAATATATATCATAACCGTATGGATTAGGCTTTTGCGACTTAATTCGATTGTAGGTATAGATCACATTTTCTACTACCATTTCTTTTTCAAACTCAAGAGGGTTTCCGAACAACTCGACACAAGGCGCGATAATCTTTTGAAGAGAATCATCCCCAATATTACCTATTTGTGTTGACTCTGTTGTAACAAGTTCATACGAAGCATTGACTGTTACGGACGGAGGGTCGCCTAAATTTTCCGAGACTGAGTAGCTCTTACAGATACCGTTTGTCTTGCCTTTGCTCATGAACTCTTTAATCTTTGCGTTGACTGCCTGAACAGCTCTTGACACAAGAGCTGTTTTGGGGGTGTGAGGGGCTCCAATCATAGAAAGAGAGACGCTGAGGCTCATTGTAGCGCTGTTCTGAATCGCGTAGTCCACGTTGCCAGAGAACGCAGTCGCAGGATACGGAGCGGAGCAACGCGCTTGTTTGTCTGTAACGGAGTAAGACAAGGTCAAGCCGTCCTCCGATTCCGCAAAACGGACGCTCTCTCTTCTAAAGCCGTCCTCAAGAGGCGGATAGAATAGGTGTCTATAGAAGTGGACAGACTTTTCTGTAGACGATATGCGCAGTTTGCCGTTGTACGTTCGAGTAACGTAGAAATTCGCGTCCAACGACTCTTCAGTAGTGACTCTGTTTGAAACAACGAAGCCGTCCTCAGGTTTGCGTTCGCTAAGGCAATAAGGGTTTCCTGTTTCGCCGCCTAGACAGCGAATCTTTGTTACTTCAATAGAAAAATTAATTAGCGCAAAACGTCCTACGACATTCGAAACGCTGATATTGCGCGGTTTAGGGCCGCCATTAATGTCTGCGTTGCGTTTTTCTTCTTCTGTGAGATTAGAGGAAATGCCTTCCTCGTCTGAAATTTCCTCATAGACTGGGAACGCTTCAAAAAAAACAACGTCCTTATCGCGATCATCGTAGACCTTTAGTCTAGCTCGCGGCATAGACAGCTGTCGCAATATAGTCGCTAGTTTAAAGTTAAGGCCTTCCCATTTGAGGGAGTTTTCCATTTCAACATTGGGAACGTCTTTTATAGCCAATACATTGAAATCGTCTGGATAAACGCATCCTTGGAAGGCAAGAGTTGCCTTATTGCCTATCATATTCATCCCAGACGAATCATACTCAACTGTTTCTTCCCATGAAGTCGTTTGCGCGTTGTGAATGATGACTCCGTTATACTCTACTCTCATCTTCTCCGCCCCCACTTAGCAACAGTCGCTTCGGCAAAGCGTCCATACTGTTTAGAACGCTCGACTTCCTCTGCTTTTTTAAGGTTTGCCGTGTCACTCGGGGCCGAATATCTAGACCCAATAGACGAAAGAGCGTCTAGGATAATATCGCCAGTCTTGCCGTCTTTAGGCGCAGTGTTCTTCGTGATTTTTTGACGTTCCTTATTCCCCTCTTCAATTAATTTAATCTGTTCTTTTAAGGATTCGGCAATAATTGTAGAGTTCATAATAATCTCACGAAGATCGCCAATACTATTAACGTCAAACCCTTTCGCTTTATATTGTTTAGAAATATCAGACATATTTAAAGCATTTGGATTGATAATCGCATCATAGTAATCAGAGAATGCTTTTAGGCTAACTGCATATTCCCTCCTGTACTTTCTAGTATTTTCCTCACTTCTCTTATTAAAAGACTTCTTCTCTCCCTCGTTCATGTATTTAGTCAGGTTATGTTCAATTGCGGACATATCTTCATCAGAAACTTTCCCTTTCTGATAAAGAGTGTCGAAAATTTTCTTCGAGTAAGCGGCAAGGTTACCAGCAACTTTGGTTTTCCCGTCGTTGAATATTTCTTCCTCAATATCGTCTTTGGAGATTTGATAAGCGTACTGGGCAGGGACTCCATTCTTGATTCTTGCGTTAGCGATACGTTCTCTAGCCTCGTTTTCTCTTTCTTTGTATAGTTTTTTGTACTCTTCTGTTCCTCTTAAATCTTTTAGCTTTTCTTTACTTTTAATTCTGCCATTGTTCAGATAGTCTTTTGCTTCGTCTTCTTTATTCGCATCGACTACTCCGAATTTTTCTCCTACTTTAACCAATAGTTTGTATATTTGTTTTAGGGCAAAACCAACTGGTAAAAGGGATGACAACACTTTAACTGCAATTTGCCCGACCTTCAGAGAGACACTGGCAAATTTTTCAGTTGCTCTTCCAAGCAACCTAATAAACGGTAGAAGCGGTTTAAGAGCTTCTAGAAACTTATTAAATCCTTTCGCTAGATAAGTAAGAAAAACGTTCTTAGCATTATCTATTGCAGTTCTAAAAGGCGTAAGATTGTCCTGCATTCTTTCGCGTTCAGCGATAAGTTTTACACCTGTCTTTGACACGCCTTTTGCATAGCTAATGTCTCGGTAATATTGGCGGCCTTTGCTCTTGAGGTTTGCAATGGCTAGACCACTATCGAACTTAGCGTATGAGAGCATTTTAGCCACTTGTTTCTCTATAGCTTCATATCCCTTCTTGATAGCGGATATTAACCCAGAGAACGCTGTTATTGCGATACCTACCCAGCCAGCTAGTTTACCAAAGAGTTTACCTAGGCTATAGCCTGCGACAACAACCGATGACGCGGCTTTCGATGACGCATTACTGACAAATTTGCCAGCGGCTTGCACCGATTTCCCTGTCTTTCTGAAACCCATTTTTCTGAGGCCGAATCCAGCGGCATTGAGCGTCCCAGAATAGACCATTGTGTTGGCTTGAAGATAAGAACCAACTAGTTCACCAACATTACGCCCCTTTTCTCCCCATTCTTCTGACGTTCTTTCAATTTTCTCTTGTCTTTCCTTTCTCCTTTTATTGCGTATTTCCGCCCATTTATTTTCTGCTTTATAGTCCAAATCCTTAGATAATAAGTTCCCTGCTTGTTCGTCGTTGTGAACTTTCAGAAACTCTGCAAGAGCTTGTGACGGTTTAGCTCCTTTTTTAATCTGATTTGTAACAGGGTCTATAATGCTCTTGAGTTCTCTTAGAAGAGCATCAGCATTCGACCTCTCACGACTTACTTTGTCTTTCAATGTGTCTGAACGTCGATAGCCTTCGTTGTGTTTTTTCCTTGACTCTTCTAAGTCTGACAACTCTCTACTTAGTCTATCAATGGTATCGTTCAGCGACGCTAATTGTTTCTCAGAATATCCTTGATTTCTCTTATCTAAATATTCTTGAGTCGCGACGGTTATCTTTTTATGAATCTCTTTTTTCTTTCCTTCATATTCACGACCTTGTTTATTGTAAGAAGAAAGAGGGTTGATTTTATCAAAAAATGACGCAGGATCGTCGTATGTTGTAGGAGCCTTCCCTTGAGCTTCTCTTTCTGCTCGTTGGCGCATTAAGGTATCGTCATCTTTCCCTAAAAAATCTTGCAGACGATATAAAGCGGTAAAATATTTCTTTTCCTCGTTTGTCGAGTTGATCTTCATCGCCTTTTTAACGTCTTTGAACCATGGGTCTTTAGCATTTACTCCATATCTCTTTAATATTCCCTTAGCATATTCATCTGTAGCATGACGACGATAAGAATAGAGAGTTTCTAAAGCTCCTTGTGTTGTACGTCGGTTTTGTTCACTTTCTAGCTCAACAGCAACAGATTCGCCCATGACTGGCTGTGAAAGCATAGCGTCAGAAAAGTCGTTGGGGTCTATTGACGAGTATCCCCAAGCGTCTTGGTTCGTTTGAGGAAGAAGCCATGGCATGTAAATTGGCTTTGCATTATTGCGGTGGTCTGCTCTCGTGAGAGCCTTGGGATTAATAATATCAAGATTCTTAGCCGCGACTCTACGCTGTTGCTCGATCAGGAATGGAGTTGTTCCTGTTTTTGTTCCAACTACATAGTTCTTTTGGGCTCTTCGGTATTTGTTATAAAACGCGTTTTCTTGCGCTTGAGGAGTGTTCTGAGGCATTCCCCTGCTTGTGGCCGCTATAATGAATTTCTGACCTTTTAACAAATGACCGCTATAATCGTTTAATAGATCATTAATTAGCTTATCTTCGTCAAATGTAGTTCGTGACGCTAAGTACGCGTCAAATCCTTTAGTCAGTAATTTGTCTCTTTCTTTTTGATATTTAAATCCATACTTCGATTCTAACAGAGAGGATACTCGTGCTCTATCGAAATTACCTCGTATCCATCCCTCAAATTTTTCATTCTCTTTGTTTAGTTTGTAGTTAAATTTATCGCGTTTTTCCTTCCATTCTTTTGTTTTTTCTTTATATCTATTATAAAAACGCTTTAGATATTCGTCTTGGAACGTGAGGGGGCTTTGTTGTTTCGCATTAATCTCGTTAGCAAACGTTTTTTCATCCTTAATTCCATAAGGAATGTTCTCAAAGACTTTTTCTTCTGACGTCGGGGCAATTCGAGAGCCATTATTATAATAAGAATTAAATTCGCTCTCAAAAATTTTTTTATCAAAAGGGCTTACCACGAAATAATCTTGTTGAAGCTTTTTACCTATATCACCGTTTTTCAGCTTTTGCTTATCCTTCAGTTCAGAAAGATCTTCAAAGAGTTTCTGTATTTCACTTGGAAGAGGATTTTGTTGTAAACTTTGCGAAAAATTTGTTCGTATAGAATTTTGGTAGCCTAGGTACCTTTTATAGATTCCTTCCTTTTGAAAGCCTTCCGTTCCTTTAAAGTTATTATCGATAAAAGCATAAACGTCTGTTTTTGCTGTTTTATTATTTTTACGTAAAGTTGTAAAAAGATACTTTTCTTTGATCTTATAGTTGTAGTGATTGAGAAGATCTTCGTATTCAGTTTTGTAGTTTTTGATGTCTTGAGATAGAAACCAGTCTCCTTCAAGTTTCTTTTTGATTGCATTCCATTGGTCTACTTTAGGTTTGTTTTTGCTATTGAGAGTCTCTTTGCTAGCGTGCTCTTCAAAAAATTGTTCCTTATGTGCTTCAAAAGCCAGTTTTCTATTTGCGCGCTCCGTTGTTACATAGTTTTGATAAACTTTGATTATGGTATAAATCTCGCTCGAGTACTTATTTTTGGAAAGACCATTTGCATTAAGCTCATTGTTAGCGGCCTGTCTGATCTCGTTATCTTTGACTTTCCTGTTGTAGCAATCTTCAAAAAAATTTTCCCATTCGGGGTCTAATTTCCCGTTAGGAGAAATCGTAGAACTGAAATTGGGGCCCTGAACGTCATGGATAAATTTACTCGGTAAATTCGGGCAAGTAGCCATTGCTTTGTCTCCATAAAAAGAGGGTGGAAGACTTTTAGTCGTTATTCCACCCGTTTATTTCTTTGAAATATTCATAACGCGCTTCCATGTATTCGTCTTCACGACCATGGAAAGCCTTGAAGAGTTCTAGACCTATTCCGTTCCAGGCCCCGCTTGTTCCGTAGTAACTTGCGAATCCTCTTGCGGCGCTTGCGGAGATGAAGTTGAGGTCGAGCCCGATGAGAAACTCTGAGCCTGAGAGTCTACTCTTCCGTACAAACCGTTCGACAAACGGAGTAACCGCGCCTCCAAAGACGGCGCATACTCTTGCAGGAAAGTAGCATTTTTTTTTAGACTTGTAAGGAAGTAGAAGAAGTTGAAGTAGACGTAGAGCATATCAAGAACCGTTACGCCTTTATTCTCTTCTCCGTCGTAATCCTTGACGTTGAAGATTTCAGTCATTGCCTCTTTGAACGCTCTAGTCTTTGCGGGATGTCCCTTAAGCACGCCTTCGATCTCTTCGGAGAATACGTCAAAGCCGTGCTCTTTAATTTTGATATAGGTTTCTAAAGGGTCGACTCTCGTAAAAAAGTCGCCCTCGCTTTCATAAAAGAAAAGTCCGCGCGCTAAGTCGTTTTCATAACTTCGCGCGCGTCGCCATTTCTTAAACGCCTTAATAAAGTTAAACACTCATTGCCTCCATAATAGCGTTTATCAAACAGATCAGGAACCAGACGTAGAGCCGCGTGATATAGAGCCGCCGTAAGCGTCGTCACAAGCGGGGACAATATTCTTCGATGTAGAATCTTGGTAGTAAATTACGCCTTGTTGTGACGATGATAGATAAATCGGATACGCCGTTATTGAGAACGAAGTCTTGCGTTCTGTTGACGAAATATTAAATTCGCGTGGTTGCGACGCCATTTCACATTTTGGGAAATAGAAACTATTTTGAAATCCGATAACCAACAAACTAAAGCCGTAATTTCCTGCGAATAGTGGCGTCCCAGGAAGCGGTACGGTTCCTGAGTTATTGTTGTAGAGTCCTGAAGCAACAGAATCAAACGCCGACGGCGAGTATTTGACAAGTGTCCCGCGTATTGTCGCCTGACCGCCCATAATCAGCATTTCCGCAGGAGTTCCTTCAGAGCCGCCGCGGTCGTCGGAGTTGATTCTGTGCGTCATGGTGTTGATCGACACTTGGACTCCGCTTTCGGTGATACCCAACTCAGCCCCACCCCAAGAGACTATTTCAGGCGTTCCATTCGCTTCGCAATTACTAGGACCGATATACAACGTAGCCGGCCCGTCGACTTGTATGTAATATGCGCTCATGTTTTCTCCTAGTTAAATTTTCTGATGTGTTGTCTCTTAGCTACGCCGCCAAAATAGGATTGCGCACGATGGACTATCCCGTTCTGATTTTGAAGTTGCACACACGTCGGCTCGATTAACTGAGGATGGCCTGCGCGTTCTTTTTCGGCGCTCCCTCTAATCGAAAAGATTCGCTCGCCCTTTCGAAGTTTATCAAGATATTCTTCCGAGGAGAAACGCAGTTCTTTTATCGTTTCACGCGCCTCTCCTCCGCGTCGACTGTACAGAAACGACAACGCAAGCTCGCAAACTATGCGCCTCGCTAGCGCTTGCGAATCAGGCGTGAATCGCGCGATTTGTTCCGGCGTATACATCTGGGCGACGGTCAAGGCGGCTTTTAGTTCCCCTAACGCGTCGTCTAGAGCCGTAATCAAAACGCTTGAATCTTCCAAGTCGCTCTTGCTATGCTTGCCG
>CAVGEG010000052.1:0-17923 GCA_963628165.1 Paratractidigestivibacter sp.
GTCATCGTATTGTCGTCGGTCTCAACGGAAATAGCGGCGCTATCCGGCGCGACTGCAACGTCCTTATGTTCGTTAGGAACTAAGTACGGCTCGCTCATATTCCAGACTTCGGTCTTCTGGGCAACGCGATTCCAATCGGTGCGGCCTGGATTCTCCCAACCGGGTTCTTGAGGCTTATTCTTAATAGCTTTGACGTCGAGAGGAAGCAATTCGCGTTCAAGTCGATCGCGCAACTCTTCCCCGCTTGGAAAGTTTCTCTTTCCCTCGGAGACTTCGTGGAAAATTTGGCGTTCCCAATCGGAAAGACGCGTATTGACAGGAACGCGCATCCACTGGAGTTCCGTCAAGCCTCCGGAGAGTTTCGGATCGTACTTCTTTCCGCGAACTTCTTCGGAGACGTCGTCAAAATTAGCGTATAATTCCAACAACTCCTTTCGACGTTTATTCCAATAACTAACATTGTTATCCCCCGCAAATTCCGTCCAGGTGCCGTGGTACGGGGTGTTCATATCAATCCACGTAATAATTCGATCCCACGCGTCCGCGTCCATTTGCAAGCCGTAGTGACCGTTAGCGAGAATTTGATACAACTCCGTCGTATTTGCACTGAACTCCATTGGATTGAGGAGGAAATAATCGCTTTCAAGTCCTGGAGAACGCACATAGGCCTGAAGATTCAAATAAGACGTGGAGAATTTTCCGCACCGATCACGCGGTTCCCCCATCTGAAGGGCGCTGGCGAAATCTTGAACGATCTTACCCCCTCGCAAATCAAATGTCACGACGCCCCAATTGTGCTCCTGTCCGTCATGACATGCGACGCAATAATGATCGAGAACAGGTTGCACCTCGCGTTCGTACGAGAAGCCGCGCATCGGACCGTTCCAAGGTATTATATCAGAAACCGTATCCGACTTAAAAGCTAAGCTCGAAACGGCGTTCGTCGTATTCTCGTCTTCATGGCATCCCACGCAAGAAAGCGTTTCGCCAGGCATCGCGGTAAACCACGAGCGCATTTGCTGCAAAGCTTGACCGTTTTCATCGAGAGGTTGAATAGCGATCGGAACGTTCGCGGGGACTTTAAACAAAGCCGAACCGTCCTCGTTCACAGGCACGACACCTAAAACCTGTCTCACATCCCAAGGGCCGTCGACGCCGATAATAGAAGACGCTCCGCCTATCATAGGATAGAGGTAATTGTAAGAGTACAACCTCAGGTACTTTACAGTTCCTCGCGGAACATTCTTGAGTCCGTCGCCATAGTAGACGTCGGAACAGTAAACAGTCGCTTCCTGACTTGAAAGATCAACGCGATCCTGAATCACAGGAGGACGATCGGTCTCTCGCCAAGGGGACGGTTCAAAACAGGCGAAATTCTCGTTCTCCATGAGAAGATACATGTTGTCGAAACGATCTACCAGATAAATTCCCCAAAAGGCGTTTCTATCAGGTTGAGCGGCAACCAGATAATAATCTTCGCTCAATGGAAACGGATGCAAGAATTTCGGCCAACTTTCGTCTACAATATTATCTCCCCAAAGGGTCGAGTGATATTTCGGATCTGTTCGAGATTCAACCTTCTTGGGATAGCCACAGATTCTTTCAACGGCGCCTTGATTTTCTTTACGTCCCTTTTGAACGTCAAAAAGAACCAATTCTCCCATCCTCGAAACGCCATGGTGCCCCGTGACTATGCAGCAAAACTTGGAAGTTGAATCCGGGATAGGACGAGCGTACATCATCGAGACCGGCCACAGGGAGTTTGAACCGTAGTGAGCGCGCTGATTGGTGCCGTCGGGATTCATCTGGAAGAGTAAACGACTCGGAACGTGAGGAATGTCAGTATATTCCCAACGAAGATATAAAACTCGTCCATCGGGCATAAGAGTCGGGCACCAGTTGTGCTCCTGATCGAAGGTCAAGCGACGAATTGAACCGTCTTCCGCGTCAAGCTTAAAGGTGTTCGTCACGCGCGTCGTGCCAGAAACGCAAGGGACGGCAATATAGCACGCAGTCGACATGAAGATAATCGAATCATCCGGCATATAGCAGGCGTCGTAATTGTCGGCGTCGGGCATTTCCGGAAGTTTGGGTTTCATTACTTCGTCGGTAGACTTACCCTCCATTGCGGCTTCAAGATCCAGCTCAAACACATTCCAACGTTGCCCGCGAGTCAGAGACGAAACCAACGCTTTTTCAGCGTCAAAGTGCAGATCCAAATCCCCTAAAAAGGTTTGATAATCCGGCTTGAAGAGAGAATGAGCAGAAGGCGCGACGTCCTTATCCTGGGAAATGATTTCGTCGACTTCATCAGGATCAGACTTATCAAAAACGAATGGGAAAGAGAGCGTGTTGAGAGAATCGTCGAAACCGTTAGGATTGAGAACGCAATTGCTTTGATAATTTTGCGGTAATCCAAGATCTCTCGAGTTTCTCAAAATAAAGAGGAGTTGATCAAAATCCAAGATTGGATTTGCCCATCCGATCCTAGCATACAGACGAACCGCTTCAAAATAAACGCGGCAACATTCTTGGGCGTCTTCCGCGGAAATATCGGCGTTTACCTCCTCGAAACAACGTCTACCGACCTCGCGAATCGCTTCTATCCGCTCGTACGATTTCGACAAATAGCTATCGTCGCCAATATCCTGACGGAATCGCTCGACGTTTTCTCTAGATCGGTTTAATAGGGATTCGAAACGTTCCGCGCTAATAACGAAGGATTCAGAGTCCGGAAGGCGCGCAAAAGTTTCATCCTGCGAAGCGTCTATACGAGCGCGAACATATAGCAAAGATCCGGAGTCTTCTCCATTCTTGTCCGCCGCAAACATCCCAGGCGTATAAGTGAGCTCGTCAAACAAGTCGACCTCGCGCTCATCCTCAGAAATAGGCGACGTCGAAACGACAAAGTGGACGCTATCCTTAGGCGCTAACGCGATCGCCGTTTCACGCGCGAAATGATCGCTAAAAGTTTCGCCGCTTTCTCTCTTTTGATAACGATCGCGCGCGTACGGTTCATACCATCCGCCGCTCCATGGACTGGGTTGCCAAGTCTCTTGCAACTTTTCTTTCACAATAGAACGCGGCGCCTTCCAACTTGTTTTCAGATCGAAGGTTGGCACAAGTTTAAACGCGCTGAAATGAGGAATATCGGGAGAAGAAGCACGAACGGTTAGCGCGTGAACACCCGCCGTCACGTTAGTTAAAAGAACTTCACGATTCCATGTGGAAGCGCTAGTCAACCAGCTGCCGTTTGTAGCAGCTAACGCTTTGTCCGAAACGACAGTTCCGTCAAATTCGAAGGTAAGAGGACGAGAGTCGCAAGCGCTATAAAAGGCCCACAGTTCATAATCCCCCGACTCAGGGAATTCCAGCTCATACTCCGCTTTTGAATAGGAAGGATTGGGACCGGGGCTTAGAGCGACGTACCGATCGGAATAAGGAAGTCCCCGCAGGGTCATGTCCCCGCCGGAAAACCATTCGGCGCGAAAAGTAAAAGATTGCCTTGCCGAAGTTTCATCCGCTTCTGAAAAGGAAAAACAACCGACCAGACAAATAAAAAAAACAGAATAGGCTACTATCTTTAAGACAACGAGCTTACAAAGAGATTCGTGTAAAGGCAGCACCCTCTTACCATAGTTCCTTTTCAACGATAAGTTCCTTTTCAATGCAAGTAGAATTACGACAAATATAAGAGGATCGGGAGCGCTCAAGCCACGCTTCTCAGGTGCGTGAGCATATCTTCAAACTGGTTTTGGTATTGAAATAACGACTTAATCATAGCAACACGGAAAGCAATAGTCAAATAAACGTTTATTAAAATCTCCTTTCTTTTCAAAGTGATTCAAACTTTTATAATCAACCGTTGAAAAACTAGGGAAAACGCTCTTTCCACTTTCGAAAGGAGCTCGAACGCCATAAATTGCGTCAACAATCCTCCACTTGGCGCGCGATAATTCTTGTGATTCAAAAATCAAAATCTAAACGTAACGAAGTCCAAACACTTTTTATCTGATATGACTCACTTCAACGAAAATGTTCAAATTGCGGCGGAAATAATTGTCATAGAAGGTGAAGGAACGTCCGAAACACTCATGAGTAGCGGCGTTCCATCCATACGTCGCGCTATTGAGAAAATAGGAATAAGCGCCGATTTCTTCACCATCGTTAAAAGGGATTCCGCAAGTCTTGTAGACGTCGTTTCTCAAGCCTCGGAACGCGTTGACTTCGTAGTATGCGTTGGAAATCCCCAATTATTGCACGACGTCCTTGTAGAACAAATCGACGCCCAATTGAAAGCAACAGGAAAAAACACAATCCATGGCTATTCCGTTTATTCATGCCAAGAAGAAGAGCAATCGACTCCCGTTGCTCCAATGATCCAAGACGAACAAGGCGTTCCGTCTACAAACGCCGTCTCCTCTCAAACAAAAACCTTAGGGTTCCTTCTTCTAAAGACGCGCCGTAGGAATGCTTCCCCGAGCGCTCCTTCCCAAGTCTCCAGATACGACGAGAGTGCGCCGTGTTTACTCGTCCCTTTCTCCGATTCGTCTTCCGATCACTTTGAACTATTAGAAAACGAAGAGTTTCAGTTAGAACTTCGTAGATTTATATTCGAACCTCAGCGCGAAGTAAGTAAGCGCTTTCAGACAAAACGACTCCACGCCTTTGGAATTAACGAATCTTCGGTTACACAGATTTTGAACGACCTTCTAACGCAAAGCGCGAGTCCAACGGTGAGAATTTCGTCGCGCGACGGGATCGTCACGCTTCTAATACTGGCGGAAGGCGCTACAGAAACGGAGTGCGAGGAGCAGGTTCATAAAATTTCAGAGATCATATACAGTGAGATAGGATGGTTCATTTTTGGAGAAGACAGCGAAACATTCTCAGAAATATTTAGTCGCAACCTGCGCGCTCAGGCGCGTCGAGTCGGTCTGCTGGATTGGGGAACGCGGGGAGAGCTGTTTAGGGTCGTCGACTCGGACGTTCTCGCCTTTGGCACGACTTTTGGCGACGACGCCCGAGAGCTCTACGAGAAACTCTTTTCCGACGACTTGTTCGTTCCCGAAGTATCTCCTCTTCAGGACGGGAAGACGGAATCTACTTTGAACGACGCCTCTACGCCAAACGGAATCAGCGCCTCTGAAAAACTCAAGAATACCGAATTGGGGAACTATCCCGGCAACGTTGACTATCTGGTTGCCATAAGCCCCTTCCTGAGAGACGCGGATTCGTCCAAGTCAAAAGTAAACGTCGTCTTCATTGACTTACGGGATCCGCAAGCGCCTCAAGCCTTCAAAGAAACCTGCGAGTTTGAAGATTCCGGACAGGCGACAGACGCGTATATTTGTTATTACGCCCTAAATCTTCTTTTAAAAAGAGAATAATAAAGGGAGTTTGTCGTCGACAAACTCCCTCGAATAATGATCAGACGTCGCAAAGTTTTACGGCTTCGCACAAGGAATCGACTCCATGCTTGGGAATGAACTCATGCGCCACGTATCCCTTATATCCCAGATCCTTGATCGCGCGCATAATGGGGGGATAGTAGAGTTCCTGCTGATCGTCGAGGTCATTACGACCGGGGCATCCAGCGGTGTGGAAATGGCCGATGCAATCGAAGGCGCGACGAATGTTATTGATAACGTCGCCTTCCATGCGGTGCATGTGATAAATATCATAGAGCAACTTGACGCGTTCGCTTCCGACTCCCTTGATAAGGTCGATACCCCACTGGACGGAATCCGCCATATAATCGCCATGGTCTTTCGAATTCAGAAGTTCCATACAAATCGTGACGTTGTGCTTTTCCGCGATGAGCGCAACTCGTTTGAGAGCTTCGATGCAGTTCTTGAGACCGTCTTGAGGATCCATTCCTTTGCGATTTCCAGACAAGGAGATCAGATTCGGAACGCTCAGTTCAGCCGCCATGGGAATGTATTTCTCATAGGAAGCGACGATGCGGTCATGATTCTCTTTGCGATTGATTCCGACGGTAATTTCAACTTCAGGAACGTTACCCATTGTTACGGTCATGCCGTGGTCGCGAACAAGTTCCCAGTCGCTAGGACTGATGAGATCGACCCCGACCATTCCCATGCTCTTGCAAAGGTCGCAGAATTCAGCCAGCGGATACGAACCGAAGCACCATTTACTCACGGACTGCTTAATATCGCCTTTGAAGCCTTCCGGAATCGTAAATATCTTTTCTTCGGCAAAAGAACGACGGCTTCCGCCTAATACACTCGTGGCGGCGCAACTAGCAAGCGCGCACGAAAGAACCTCGCGTCTTGAAAAGTTTTTATTCATTATAAGACCCTTTTTTCATCATTATCATAGTTAAAGCGATAAAAAACAAACGTCGGCAGATTTATTTTCTAAACCACAACGTGACGTAACGCCTATTTTATCAAAAAAAATACCCCGCGTAAATAGCCGCAACCGTACGGTTCCCATATAGTCGAACGTCGCCCAACTATTCGTTCCAAGACCGAATCATGCAAATCTAAAAAACTCGTTTAATCCGTTGTTACGAGCGTCTTAGAACTACATTCTCCCCAAGTCTAGGATTCCGTCGCTTTTCTTAACGCTGTCGTACATGAAGACAGGTTCAACGGAGAGACTGACGCCCCAGTTATCTTTACTTTCATTTCGACTGGCGCCCAGCGTAAAGATGAGAGACTCTCCAATTCGGCTAATCGTCACCTTTTGTCCGATATTATAGCCCTCGCTTAGGTCGTACGAATTGCTAAATCCAAGTCCCCATTTCTCCGAAGTTCTATACGTTAAACCGAAATTCAAATAGGTCGAGTCAATTGGGCCGTCCAGGCGATCGATCCCCAAGTAGCAGGAACTTAATCCCGGTCTGCGTCGCTGGACTCCGACGCGAGTAATTTTCTGACCGGTTCCCCAAACGTCGTAAAGTCCCGATGACAAAACGGAGAATCGATCCCCAACTTGCCAGGAAGCGTCATAATCAATAAATCCGGGGACTTCCCCAAAATTCTCTTCTTTATTGGGATATAGATTCAACCCCACGTTGAAAGTGATCCAATCGATCACGCGTCGCGAATCAACTGGCCCGCGCTTTGTTTGCCAGCGATTATTCCACCCTAAACGCACCAGAGTAAGGTCGTCGACTGCTTCCGTAACTGGAGAAGCCACGCTTCCCGCAAGGATTCCTTGGCGAATGGAGTAATAGCGTTCGTCAAACCGAAGGGGGATCGAGTCGGAATATCCGGCGCCCTGACCATAGCTCGTCGCCGAAAAGCGTCGACGATAATCCTCGATCTGCAAATCGTCCATTTGGTCGTAAAGCACAAGATCGTCGTAATTTTTGCTCGAATCGGTGTATGAAACGTCCGCGATGAAATTCATCTTGTGAGCAAGACCGTTAAGATACCAGGTTCTACTCTCCACCTCGGAATTAACCTTCCAGACGGGAAGATTGAATCGAACGCCCAGTTGACCATAGAGACGATTTATGCTTTTCGAATCGACGCCGTTTCCCCAAAAACCATATTCCCCCAACGCGTATGGAGTCGTCTTAACCGGACCGACCTGCAATGGCAAATCGATCTCTTGACGCGTCGAAAAAACGAAGCTATCTCTCCTAAGCGTTGTGGCGTCGCCAACCTGATTCCCCACGCTACTCGGATCGAGTTCCCAATTCAAGTAGCGAAACATCTCTTGATCGGCGGAATCGTACGGGGAATCCGCCGTCTTAAACTGCGCGTAACCGATTCGCGTATGTTCATACCAAACAAAAGGAGAACTACCGAGCGCCTGTCCTAACCAATAATGATCCAATCGGGGTAGCCAATTCGTCTGCGTATAGAAGGAATCTGTCCGTACAGATCCCATAATTCCCAAGGATCGATTGTTGACGGTACGCTTGAGTTCAACTTGCGTTACGGGGTCAGAAGAGGTGTTCCATTCGTCCTCGAAATACTGAGGAAGGAAATTACTGTCGCTGGACTTGGCAAATTGTCCCGTGAGGGTCCATCCATCCCTAAGAGAGCAATCGTCCACAAGTCCTAACCCGGTATTGATCGAGCCAAGTTCTTGTCGATGTTTCCAGATCGCTCGATATCGATAATCGTGTTCAAACCCTAACGCACGGCGACCATACCCTAAATTATCACTTCCATTGTCGCTAATACCGTAGAAATTGAAGACGCCGACAGCTCTTGTATCCAAGCCAAAGAGGGAGTCCACCTGATAGTCATAAGTTGTTCCGTGACCAAATCCGCGTTTGGAAAGATAATCCAAATTAAGATCCCAATTGGAGCCCTCGGGACGTTTATCCGAAATTCCCAATAGTTGATAAAGGTTCCACGACGTGAAGACTTCCGTTCCCAAAGCTCCGTCGTGACCCATCTTCAAACTTCTCAAATAGAGGGAGCGATCCGCTTGAATTTCGGAAGCCATCCAAGGCCAGTAAAGAACCGGAAGGTTGCCGACTGTAACATAGTTGTTTTCAGCGATGAGGTACGTCTTATCAAGAGCCTGAGGCTTTCCTGTCGCCGAATTGATAGCGGTTTCTCCCGTCGCAACGTCGGTCAGATACAGACGGCGCGTTTCAGCGGTCAACGAATCTGATTGAAGGCGATAAGTTGGAGCGCCCATCATACTCGTCGTAACCCATCCCTTTTCGGCGATAAGCGAATTGGCTCCGCGCTGCACGATCTTTTCCGCTCCGAGACGCAGAGCTGCTTTCTCTTCGCCGGGCATATGCGCGTACATCTCCGCATTTTCCAGAACGCCAACGTTGTTTTTAACGTCATAATACATTCGGTTGGCATAGACGACGTTATCGCCAAGGCGAAAAACAACGTTTCCTTCAAGGTAGATTTCAAAATCTACGTCGCGACCAATCTTCATCGACGAAACATTGGAAGTTCCAATATCGCCGACCCAAAACGTCGCCTGATCTGCCGAAAGTTCTAAGGTATCGCCAATGGTCTCGAGGTTTTCGCCCTCTCCTTGAACGACTAAGGTAAAGCCTTTGGAAATAAAAACGACATTCTTTCCGTCAGACTCCGACTCGATATTCACATCATAGTCGTTGTCATAGCGTGGAGAAATCTTGATGCGACGGAAAACTAACGAAGAGTTCTGAAGATCCGTCACATTCTTTTTGAGATCGGAAATCGAAGCGGTTTGGGGAATTCTTCGAACTACGTCGCCATCCCCCTTGAGATTCCATCCCAGAACAGTTTCCCCGTCTTTCGAATCCCCTTCCTGCTCGCTATCTTTCTCAGGCAAAGGCCGAGTCGACGTTTCATCGCCGAAAGATTCGACAATCGCGGGCTGAAATAGGTCTCCTGAAACTGTTTTCTCATTGGCCCACTTCACTTGTTGAAGCGCCGTAGAGTACATTTCGTCGGGGTTTAATTGGGATTCGCCAGGCAGAGCGATGTGCAATTCAACCTCGTTGGTCGTTTTAAAACAACCTAACCAAATATGACCGTCCGACTTCGCAAATGTGCAGTCGCCGGAAAGATTCAAATTTAGCGGAGAATCCCCTTCGTCTTCAAGATAAACCCATACCGTCGACTCTTTTACAGCGTTCAGAGGTTCAGAATCATTGATCTTTTCGTTTATCCAAACGACGGCTTTCGGCGCCAAAATGGAAGAATTCGCTACTTCAACCCGACTGTCCCCATACAAAACGTATACGTCGCCGTATTCGTCGGAAAGTCCCTTCCAACCGTATTGCGCCATTACGCGAATCGGTTCGGAAGAAGGTTCTGCGACGGGCGTATATAAAACGCTTCCACCAATATTTTTTTTGTCGTAGTAACTTGCTAGAGCAATATTATTCTGCGCATTCCCAAGCGGCTTTAACGAGACGTCTTCCCCAAAGCCCCCATTTTCCAAGAATGAAGAGTTATTGGAGTTCGAAACTTTTTCATGACCGACTCTAGAATCAAAACGAAACAAGTCGGCGTTAATGAAACGCGAGAGAATATTCGTCGTTTTCTTCTCTTCCCCAGAACCAAGCCAACCTTCAGCTAAGGCCAAACGAGAATCCGTCGTCCCCAAAGAGGAAACAAGCGCGAAAAGTAAGAAAACAACGATAGATCTCCTCCGGAAATCCAAATAGGCGCGAAACCAAAAACTTTCGCGGCGTGTTGCTGTGTTTCGACTTTGTGGCATTGGGAACGATTAAAAAATGAACGCAAGATGACCGCGCCACAAACTCGCCAACAATTCCGAGTTTTGTAATCGCGACACGCTGGTTCAGCCGAAGGCTAAGAACTCAAGCACGTGGGAAGTATAGAAAGAACGGGAATAATATACAAGTCCAAAAAAAATCCCTTTGTCCCCAAAAAGAAAGGCGTTCTCTGAAAAAGAACGCCTTTGAACTTCTTAATCCGCTCGAGAAAATCTCAACCGACAACTTGTCATTCCTTCGTCGGAACAATTTCTTTTTCAACAACGACGTTATCAAAAGGCTTGACGCAACCCCTTTCACGTAGCGTATACAAATACGCCTCCTTTCCTTGAAGGTAAGCGGTCAAAAAGTCGGAAGACAGACTTCGAATTGTCGCTTGATATTGGGAATCAGAATTCTGTTGCGTTAGCTTACGCCCCCCGTAAACGCGATGATCTCCCCCCATCAAAACGACAAGATAACGATCGACGCCTTGAATGCTGTCGAAAGGAATTCGACGCTGATAAGCCTTCGTGAACCCAACGACGCCGTCGTCTTCTGTTCCAGTGATCACCATTACGGGAACCTTAACGCCTTTATAAACGGACTCGCCTTGATTAGCCTCGCAAAAAACGGGAGGAGACATCGCCAGGACGGCGGAAACGCGAGGATCGTAGAGGGATGATCCATTATCCGGCGGAAGTTGCCCCGCCACGAGCAACGCCGCCAACGCTCCAAGATCATTTCCGGCGACAGCGATATTATCCAAATCGACGTCGCTTCCCAGAGGCCCCGGAAACGAGTGAACGGAATACACGTAATCGATCGCTGAAGTAATCGCAACCGCACGATCCCTTCCCGTCCAATAAATCTTATACGCCTCTTTAAGAGTCGCCATCGGGCGTACCTTACCCCGCCACAGAGACTCGTCTGTCTCAGGGTGACGAACAAACAAAGCCACGACGCCTCGGGAAGCCCAGGCTTTTCCAAGGTAAGCGAACGATTCGGCAGAAACGCCTAAACCATGGGAGTAAACGAGGAGCGGGAATTTTCCCTCATTCACAGGCGGAGTTGTCGGATAGTAAACCAGAGCCGAATAACTTTTACCCATTTTCGAACGCCATGTAACGGTCGTTATATCAACCCGATATAGACTGCCTGGAGCCGACTCGGCCAACGGATTGGAGGCAACGCCGCCGACGAGAGGACGCAAAGCCTGAGTAGAAACGCCGTAAACAACTTTAGCAAGCTTCCCGTCACGTTCCTCACGCGCAAACCCAAAGGAGGACGCAACTAACCAAAAGAGGAAAGAAACCGACAAAAAAAGCTTTTCAAAGAAAAAACGTGACGACCTTTTCATAACTCTTGCGTACGAACCCCAACAAAAAACAAAGGAAAGGGCCCATAAGACCAACAAATAAAGCGGATGGAGCAGGATTCGAACCCGCGGAAGGCGCAAACCTTCGCCGGTTTTCAAGACCGGTCCCTTCAACCACTCGGGCATCCATCCGAGACCTCCGGAAGAATTACCCGTAATCCCGCAAAAGCGCGATATACACGGATTCCACCTAATGAGTTAAACACGTTCTGATTTTATTGTCACATCGTAATCAGTCAACGGGGACAACGCAAGATTTTTCCGATTTGAACTATTATTTCGTTTACAATCGTACTTCTCACGATTACAATCTTGAGTCGATAGTTTTTCGTTTTCTTGTAATTTCAACAGAAAGGGCGCTTCAATGGCAATCCTCTTTCAACGTCCAATAATAAAGTCGACTAGACGCCTGTCCCTTTGCCTTTTGGTTCTTATTCAGTGTTGCGTCGCCGCTTCCCATTTGCACGCCTATGAAGGACCTCGATCGTTAATGGTCGACTTACTGGAAAAAACAGACGTCGTGTGGCGGGACGGTTTCCCAACGCAACTTGCGCTTGATGAAACTCAAAACGCGATAGAACGTCTTCAAACGGTAGAGATCCGTTCCAACAAACCTTCGTTTTCCTGGGTGACTCCCGCCGTTGAAAAGAATCTCACGCAAAAGGCGTGGCAAATTCACCTTGCCACGAATCGGCAAGCTTTCGCCTCATCCGAGCCTCAAGAGCCTCTTCTTTGGGATTCTGGGAAAGTTGAAGATTCGAGTTCCACCGCTAGAATTTATGGAGGAGAAAAACCCCTTTCTGGGGGAGTCGTCTATTACTGGCGAGTACGTATTTGGAATCAGCGCGACGAAGTGTCGGACTGGTCTGAAATCAAATGTTTTAAAACGGCTAAAGAGACGTCGGACTATGCGCTTGCTCGCTATCCTCTTGTGAAACAAACAGAAAGGCCCCTCGTCTCTTCCCAAGTTACTCCCAATATTAACTTCATAGATTTTGGAAAGGCTTCTTTCGGGCAAATTCGCCTGCAAATCGATTCTCCACAGGACGGAAGAGTCGCCTTAGTTCGCTTAGGCGAGCGCGTTCGAAATGGAAGAGTCGATTCCGCTCCTGCGGGAAGCACCCGTTATTGGGAATATCGTCTGAATCTCCTCTCTGGACGACAGATGTACACGATCAAGACGCGAGTCGATAAACGCAACACATCGGGCGCGGCGTTCCTCATGCCGGACTATGTCGGAGAGGTCATGCCTTTCCGATACGCGGAGGTTGAATTCTTACCCGCCGACGCCAAGAGCTCGAATTCTGAAGAATCGTTATCTCTGGCGAAAAACAAGGAGCCGTCTCTAGTCGCGGCGGAGCGCGAAACGGTGACATATCCCTTTAATCGAAACGCAAACTATTTCTCAAGCGATAACGAAAACCTCAACAAGGTATGGGATTTGTGTAGCTATTCAATCGAGGCGACCAGTTTCGCGGGCGTATACCTGGATGGAGACAGGGAACGAATTCCTTATGAAGGCGACGCCTTACTTAATCAACTCAGCCACTATTCCGTTGACCGCGAGTACACCCTCGCTCGCTTCTCTTGGGAATACATGATCTTCCACCCAACATGGCCAACGGAATGGAACCTCCAAATTGTCCAAATGGCATGGTATGATTACTTATATACGGGAGATTCCCGAAGCATCGCCAAATATTACGACGAGCTCAAAGCGAAATCTCTTGTGGGGCTTGCGGAGGACAACGGATTAATTAGCACCCGAAAGGGCAAATTGACAAAAGAAGTCCTCGACTCAATTCATTTTCATGGGAAAGATTTCAGAGACATTGTCGACTGGCCGCATAGCGGACTTGCGGGGAACGAGAACGCAACGTCTGGGGAAACAGACGGATTTGTTTTCAACGACTTTAACGCCGTGGTAAACGCTTATCATTTCTTCGCCCTTAATTCGATGAAGGCCTTTGCTCAGATATTAGGAAAGCAGGATGATTACACCTTCTTTGACGAACAGATAAAGAAAGCGCGTAAATCCTACCAAGAGGTCTTCTTTGACACAGAAAGAGGCGTTTACAGAGACGGAGACAAAACGGATCACGCTTCTCTGCATTCCAATATGTTCGCGCTTGCTTTTGGATTAACCCCTGAGGAGCATGTCGAGTCGGTAAGCAAGTACATTGAATCTCGTGGCCTTGCTTGTAGCGTCTACGGAGCGCAGTTCCTCCTGGACGCCGTCTATCAAGGAGGTCACGACGTTTATGGCCTTAATCTGATGACCAACGAGGAAGTTCGCGGTTGGATCAACATGTTGCGCGCGGGGTCGACGATCACGATGGAAGCGTGGGACGATCGGTATAAGCCCAATCAGGACTGGAACCACGCTTGGGGAGCTGCTCCGGCCAATATAATTCCTCGTAAATTAGTAGGCGTCGAACCCACTTCGCCTGGTAGCGCGACGCTTAGTATTAAGCCCCAAATTGGCGCGCTAAAGAAAGTCGAGGCGGTTGTACCAACGATTAGAGGACTCGTTGAAGTACAAGTCGAACAAAGCGACGCATCGAAATACTCCCTGAAACTCAGCATTCCTGGAAATGTAACGACAGACGTCTACGTCCCCTACGTATCGGAAAACGACACGTTGCTAATAGACGGAGTTGCGACGAAAAACGCCGTCCATGAAGGCAAAAGCTGGAAAATTGACGGCGTCGGTTCCGGAACGTGGACGATAGAACGACTTTCTTCCAGTAAGTAATAAAAAACGCGACACGCTGATTTCGTTAAAAACCAGCGTGCCGCTTTCTTTAGAGCACCCTTTTGACGTTTCTGAACGTGGGGCGTTTCTTTCGCACAGAAAGAAACTCGTGTTAGAGATCGTACTGCAAGTGCTTGTTCAACTTCTTCATTCGTTTGACGATGGCCGAATGCATCTGGCTGACGCGACTCTCACTCAAATCTAGAGTCGAACCAATTTCTTTCATCGTCATTTCTTCGTAGTAATAAAGAATGATAATCATGCGCTCCTTTTGAGTCAGCCCCTGCGTGCACTTGCGAATGACTTCAGCGCGCTCGAGGCGTTCCATCGGAGCTTCGCTCTTCTTATCGGGCAAGACGTCAACCTCGGACACGTCGCCGTTCCCGGAAGGATCGTTCCACTTTTTATCGAGACTCGACATATTGATCCGATTGGAATCAACAATAGTTTGTCGGACGTCGTCTACGGACTGCTCTAGGAAATTCGCAAGTTCTTCTTCAGTCGGTCTTCTACCGAATTTTCCGACGAGAATCTTATCCGCCTCGTTCAATTTAGACGTCTTCGAACGAACCATACGAGGCGCCCAGTCCATGGAACGAAGTTCGTCCAACATAGCCCCCTGAACGCGCGGTATACAGAACGATTCAAACTTAACGCCTCTATTGGGATCGAACGCCCTGATCGCGTCGATCAAACCAACAGACCCTGCTGAAATCAAATCGTCAAGTTCGATCTCATGCGGCAACTTAGAACGAACTCGTTCAGCGCGCCGACGTACCAAAGGCATATAATGTTCGATTATCCGATTACGCGAGTTAACGTCATTGGGATTTTCCCGATAAGCGCGCCACACCTCGCGCCACATCAGATCCTTTTCCGTCATAACAGTCGTCGCCTGATCATCCATGCTCTTAATCCTAACCATCAAGTACGTGTCGCCTAAGTAACTACGCAACAACGAAACATTCGAGTGATTCTTAAACTCCCCGTAATCCATTACGCCAAAAGTCTGCTAAACGATAGCATTTTTTTTCATTTCATGAAAGACGATTTATCTTCTTTTGAGAAAAAAAACAAAATCGTTAAATTTTCGCCAGACCTTTCTTTTTATAATCAATGTCTAACGTTGGATTTTATCAGTCCGTTTAAAGACTAAACGATCCCGTTATGCGTGTTATCAACAATATCGGGATACCCCTTTGGCTTTATTGGTGAACTTGAGCGATTTAAAAAATACCGAAGAAAAAAAAGGTTATTTAAACGCTTTTTCTAAGAAAGAGGGTCGTCTTTAGAATAATGATTATCATGGTTATACGACCAACATCTTATTCGCCCAAACGCCGTCTATACTCAGTAATTTGACGTCTATTTAGAACAAAAGATAATATTACCAAAAGTCGTTATCTTTATTACAACCAACATAAGGAAAAAAGATGAAACGCCATAACAAATTCCTTGACGTCTTTTCTAAAGCGACTAAGCAAAGTCGACTCTTTCTCGCGCTTACGTTACTTGGCGCGGCAACCTCGCCAGCCTTTGCGAACGATCGCGTTTCTAATGAGCGTGATCTATATCCAGACACCTGGTATGCGGTCGACGCGCTCGGGCGCCATACTCCAACCTCTGAAGAAGTTGGCAACCTAAAAACGGATAAAAAACGCACCGTCGGTATTTTTTACATTACCTGGCATACGCAAGGATTATCCAAACTTCCCTATCCCTACGCCAGCGACGTTTCAAAGATTTTGCAAAAAGCGCCCGACGCGCGTCTCGACGCGCAACATCCGGCTTGGCACGGACAAGGTTCATTCCATTGGGGAGAACCTGAAACCGGCTATTTTTTAAGTCAAGACGAATACGTCATTCGTCGCGACATGTCTCAATTGAGCGACGCAGGCGTCGACGTCATCATTTTGGACGTGACAAACGCCGTTCTTTATTGGGACGAATGGGACAAGCTTTTCTCAACGATGGAAAAGATGCGCGCTGAAGGAAACGCCACGCCCCAATTCTGTTTTTGGTCCTTTAACGGCGACGCGATCACTGTTGTTCAAAAGTTGTACGAAAGATATTATAAAGAACCAAAGTTCCAAGATTTGTGGTTCTATTGGGACGGAAAACCTCTACTCCTCTATAACGCGTCGCCAACTTTCGACGCCAATGGAACCGGCAACGTTTCAGTTAATCCCAACTATGATCCCGAAGCCAAAGAAAATCCAGAACATCCGCACTATCTCGACCCTGATTACAGCGAAGAATACTACAAGGATTACACCAAAGAGGTAAAAGAATTCTTCACCCTTCGCTGCATGTGGTGGGGATACTATAAATGGGGCGGAAAACGCTATATCGGAACAGAAGATTGCTGGTCCTTTGGGTACGATCTAGGAAATAAGGACGTCGCGAAACTCTCCCCTGAAGAGCTCGTCTCAAAACATAACGGCGAACCCGAAGAAGCGGCAGTCACCCCCGCGCAGCACCCGTCAAGCCTTATCGGAAAAACTTGGACAAGAGAAAATGGCGAACCTGAACTGAATGAATACGACCTTCCCAAGCCTACTTACGTATCGCGTCTAGGAAAAGTGGTAGAACATCCGGAGGAGTATGGAATCTACTTCCAAGATCGCTGGGACGAAGCGTTATCCGTCGACCCACCGTTTATCTATCTAAACGACTGGAATGAATGGACCGCTGGAAAATATCATACGCCGGAAGCTTTAAAAGGTATGAACTTCATGCGCCGGGGACAAGACGCTACCTACTTCTTCGTCGATCAGTATAACGCCGAATTTAATAGATGCATCCAACCGATGAAGGGCGGCTATACCGACAATTATTATATGCAAATGGTCGAGAATATCCGACGATATAAAGGCGTTCGTCAGACGCCTCATAATCTCGGATATGTCTCCGAGCCCGCTTCTATCGACGAGGCTTTGAAGCTATGGGACTCTATAGAAACGGAATATCGCGACACGATCGGCGACGTTTTTCATAGAGACGCTATCGGTTACAGCGGCGAACGCTACGTAGACGACTCGGGACGTAATGATTTCACGACTTGTAAGGTTGGAGTTGATCCTAAAAAAATCTACTTTTTCGCAGAAACCAACGACAATTGGACGGCGCCGAGCGAACCCAATTGGGGATTACTCTTTATTAACGCTGACGGCGATTACAACACCGGTTGGTTTGGTTATGATTATCTCGTCAACAAAAAAATCGTAAGCGATAAGAAAACAACCCTTTGCCAATGGACTCAGGATAGTCAATCCGACGAGGGCAAATGGGAAGAGATTAGCGAAATAGATTACGCCGTTAAAGACAATCTCTTAGTCGTTGGAATCGATCGATCTCTTCTCAACGTCGCCCATTCCTCTATCACGCTGGACTACAAGTGGAGCGACAATCCCGCGGATCTTGAAAGTCCTATTTCTCTGTGCACGGCAGGAGACACGGCCCCGAACAGACGCTTCAATTATCGTTTCATTTGGAAAGAAAAGTAATATAAGGCGAGAAGAAGTCTCGTGAGAAACTCTGATTGAGTCGAATAATAAAAAAGTCAACGCATAACATTACGTTGACTTTTTTCGTACAGAGGACTCGCACGGGTTTCAACTCTTCTATC
>CAVGEG010000052.1:17933-20338 GCA_963628165.1 Paratractidigestivibacter sp.
CGATCGGATCCATCTTCGCCGCTCGGATCGCAGGATAAACGCCGAAAACGACGCCGATCATAATCGAAATCATGAACGCTAAAGGAACGGACCAGAAGACGATAATCGGTTTGAGTTCCTGAACGATGGGAGGCAAGCTCGCAAGAAGCTCAGGATTCGTCCTTCGGAGAATTTCCATCGCAAAAGTCGTGACTGGCGAGCATGTCAGGCCAACCAAGACGCCCAAGCCGCCGCCGACCACCGACAAGACGACGGTCTCAATCAAGAACTGCCGAATAATATCGCCTCGTTTAGCGCCAAGAGCGCGACGAATACCGATTTCTCTCGTTCTTTCAGTAACGGTCGCCAACATGATGTTCATAATGCCGATACCGCCGACGAGTAGAGAAATACCCGCGATCAACCCCATGAACACGTTAAACATCATGCGCGTGGTCTTCGCCTGTTCCAACAACTCGAGCGGAACAGTTACGCCGTAGTCCTCATATTTGGTATGGTATTTTTCCAGCGTCAACTTGATCAAGTCGGCTGTCTCCATAACGTTGGCGACGCTCCCAACCTTGAGGGTTATTTGTTTTAATTGAACAGTCTCCCCTTCCATCGAACCGCTACGTCTCACAACAACGGTGTCGCCGACGCGCGTTTGCATCGTTTTCAACGGAATATAGACGTCATACGAATAATCCTCCGACTTCAAAGAACTTCCGATAGCCGCCGAAGGAGATCGCGTGTTGGCGATTCCAATGACGCGGAAATAGTAGTTGTCTCCTACGCGAATGAGTTTGCCAAGAGGCTCTTCATATGGGAACAACGTTTGCGCCACGCCGGCTCCAAGGATGCAGTAGTCGCACGCGGAATCATTCTCAGCTTCAGTAAAAAAACGACCTTCAAATATCGATATCTTGACAACGTCAAAATATGCGGGAGTACATCCAACGAGACGACCGTCGACCTTCCAACGCCCATTTTGGAACGTTTCCTGATAATCTTTCAAAGGAGCCGAATTAACGACCGTCGGGATCGTTTCTGTCAAACGCTCATAATCCGCCCGAGTGAGACCGTATTCAGGTATTTGCATACCGCGTCCCTGATTTCCTGAAGAAAGAGCCTCATTAGGTGGTTTGATTGTACTAACAATAATATTATCCGCGCCCAAACTCTCAATTTGCTCCTGCGCTTTCTTACTAATTCCTTCGCCGATCGCCATTAACCATATTACGCTGGCAACGCCGATGAAAATACCAAGCACAGTCAACAAAGAGCGCATCGGGTGCAAATACAAGCTCTTAATACCAGAGAGCAAGGTTCGAAACGCCTGTGTCATTTTTAAAACTAACCTATCGTCTAAAAAATGCCTACGCTATTGAACATTCTAGACCTTAAAATTAGAGAATTTATCAAAAAATTAAAAGGACGTCTGAAAAGCGAAGAATCATCCTAAGAGAACCGCTACAAAATTCAGACGCCCGTCAAAATCGCCGTACTAGAGAGGACGCAGTCGCGTGTCAGACTCGATGAGTCCGTCTTTTAAACGAACAATTCGCTTACTCCGCGCTCCGACGTCGTCTTCGTGCGTAACAAGAATTATCGTACGCCCCTGACTGCTCAACTCATCCAAGAGGTCGAGGATTTCAGCGGTCGTTTTTGAATCCAAGTTACCCGTCGGTTCGTCCGCAAGGATGAAGTAAGGATCGTTAACAAGACTTCGCGCAATCGCGACGCGTTGTTGCTGTCCGCCAGAAAGCTGCGTTGGGCGATGGTTTAAACGCTGATTCAAACCAACCATGTTCGCTAATTCTATGCAACGCTTACGCGATCGTAATGAAGCGTTTCCTTGATAGAAAAGAGGCACTTCAATATTCTCGATAACCGTAAGTTGCTGAATCAGGTTATAAGACTGGAAGACAAAACCAATGCGAGTCGCTCGAATCTCGGAAAGCTTATCGTCGTCCAAGGACGTAACGTCGTCGGATCCCAGCCATATTTTGCCATGAGTGGGTCGATCGAGGCATCCGAGAAGGTTCAACATCGTACTTTTTCCAGACCCAGACGCGCCCATGATGGCGACATAATCCCCGATGGGCACTTCCAGATCGACGCCGCGAAGAGCGTAGACTGTTTCGCCTTTGAGCACATACTCCCGTTTTACGCCGGAAAGTTTGGCAGCGAAAAGAGGGCCTTTCTCGGATGAGCTTGTAGGCTCGTTCTTCTTTTTTTCAAACATGAACTTTCTCTATAAAAGGGAATGGGATAAATACATACCTTAACAGCCGTTTTTCACTAGCCATTACATTGGAGGCGGGCCAAATCCCCTCGGAGAACTATTATCGACAGCATTGAGCAAGCTTTTGGTCAAAAACAGCTTTCCTGCCACGTCTTTGATCTCGTGATATCCCTTTACAAAT
>CAVGEG010000052.1:20400-21688 GCA_963628165.1 Paratractidigestivibacter sp.
CGACATAGAAGGCGACAGCCTGCTTAATCGAGGTAGCCTCAGACAAATCTTTAATAGGCTCAGCCTGAGGGCCGCCCTCTCTCATCGGAGGCGCGCCAGAACCTTCGGCTCCTTCTTCAGGACGATTCATCCCTGCAATCGGAGGCAACTCATCCCCCGCGGGGACTGGAATGCCAGCGGCGGCGGGAACCCCGTCGCCCTGTTCGCCCCGTTGCACTCCTTGAGGATCGCGCGAGCCGCCGTTTCCACCGCGAGGACCGACGTTCTTTCTCCTAGAAGTAGCAGTCGACTCTGATCGTTGACGGAGGATTTGATCCGCAACGACTAAGCAATCTTCCATGGGGATTTCCGAGATCGAGGAGACGTCGACCGAATTCTCCATGCCAGGCTCGCTGACACGGGCATATTCGGCGAAAAGTTCGTCAATCGATTCATCCGATTCGGAATCTTGGAAGCTTTTACGATCAGAGAAGAAACCGATCACGAATTCCGTTGGCTTGAGCCGTCCATCATGATTGGTATCCCAAACTTCAAAGAGGGGAAGGAACGCGCTGTAATCAACGGTTTCATTCGACGCGAGCTCGCTATCGGAATCGGAGATAAGGGACTCTTCATCCAAAGTCGCGGCGTCCTCGGCGGCGCCATCTTTCTCTACAACGTCCAAGGCCTCGGAATTGGGGAAGAGACTTTCGAACAGATCGTCCAAACTATCCGACAAGAAGTTAATCGCTTCCTTGGTGACGTCGTTGCCATTGACGTATTTACTCCAGTCGATTTGATCCAAGTATACGACGCGTTCCAGAAGAGGAACGTCAGATTCCCCGCGAAGGGTCTGGATCTCTTTCGAGAGACGATCAATCTTCTCGTCAACGCTTTCGCCGTCAGTCGAAGCCACGACCTCGGCCTCGCCGTTTTTCACAGCGTTGGAAGTCTTCTGTAGAAGTTCGATTTCTTCTTGGCGCCTCGTGATCTCGCTTTGTCTAGCGGCAATTCGCGCCTGTAACGCAGACGTCTTGGCGTCAATAGCGGCAAGCAACTCCCGCTGCATCTCCATTACGGTACGATCAAAGAACGGCTCGATATCGGCAATCTGAGCGTCGTGCGCAAGGCGTTCCTCGATCGTTTTGGAATAAACGAGCGATTCTTCACGTCTCTTTTGCAGTTCCTCAACTTCATCGGCGGAAAGGTTCGCTCCACCTCTACCAGATCCTCCGCCCGGAAGACGGTTCAAAACGTCGGCAGGAACTTCGCCGGACTTTATTTTCTCGGCAAGCGCGCTCACCAATTC
>CAVGEG010000053.1:0-21373 GCA_963628165.1 Paratractidigestivibacter sp.
GTTCTTCTATTTTCGCGACGATGCGTCGCTGTTCAGCTAGGGGCGGAATGGGAATTAAGAGTTGCTTTAGTGAATTGATACTGACGCCGCCTATTATTCCTGTTTTATTTATTTTAAAAATCATTCTAAAATAAGGACTTTGCAAAAAATAGTAAAGAAACTGATTTTCTACCCCCTTAGAAATAAAACAGCAGAGCTTGTTACCGAAACAAACATTTTCTTTTAAGAGAGCAATTTTTCGGCCTGCGCTCCCCCCTTCTATGCACAACAAAACACTATCGGAAGGAGCTATCCTAAATTTTTCAATACCTTTAGGTATTTTAACCCCATTGTTGTAATTTATTGTGTGGTCAAACCCCACGTCTTTGGTGGCAATGTAATTTAAACCTCCTGTAATATTAGTGTAGTTCTTTTTCTTTTCCGTTTCATTGATACTATTTCCTGTAAACATCTCGCTTATCGTATTCAAGCGCGCCCATTCCCACGACTCAGGAATATCGAAGGGGAGTTGCTCGGCGATGCAAACGGTGTTTGAGTTACCTCTGCTCTCATAAGGCAAGTTATCGGAACCTCGAAAAATCACAGAAGAGTGTTTTTCCTTCTTGATTTTCCCCTCTTTGACGAGTTTTTGCTTCTCTTCGCGAATCCGTTGCAGGAGGACGGACGCGGGCTCGTCGTTCGGGTCTTGAGGGACGAGAAGGCCTTGAACGGCCATCTGAAGAATCGAGTTTTTCAGTTGTTGCGAGGTCACGTGATACCTTTGATTCGGATTAGAAAAACGCGCGGGGAGTTACGACGCGGGAATTAGTCGTTGAGGTTTATTCCCAGAATTTTAGTGATCTTCTCGAGAATATGGTCAATGTCCGCGTTGAGGCTCGCCCTCTTCTCCTGATATTCGAGAATGAGATCTTTCGGGGGAAGAACCTCCTCTTCCTTGTGCGGATAGCCGCAAAGATCGAGGTTGAAGTTACGGTCGACGAGTTCTTGCGCCGTATACGTTCGCGCTTTGTCGAAACCGCCAACGACGATCGGGCGACGATCCTTAAGCCATTCCCT
This sequence comes from Paratractidigestivibacter sp., assembly GCA_963628165.1. Classification (GTDB taxonomy): domain Bacteria; phylum Planctomycetota; class Planctomycetia; order Pirellulales; family Thermoguttaceae; genus RUG369. The sequence continues at coordinate 1,057 of CAVGEG010000053.1, forward strand.
CACGGGGTCAAAGTGCTCAGGCTGAATCGGCTTGGTTTTCGAAAAATGTTTGTACCCTTCGGGCATATCGAGTCGATAGAATTGCGTCTCTTTCGTCGCGCCGTCGCGATTGAAGAAGAGCAGATTCGTCGTAATCGACGTATACGGCGCAAAGACGCTCGACGGAAGGCGAATGATCGTGTGAAGGTTGAATTCTGAAAGGAGCTTCTTTTTGATCTGCAGCTTCGCGGAATCCGTTCCGAAGAGAAACCCGTCGGGAAGAACGACGCCCGCGCGGCCCTTTTCTTTAAGGCGATACATAATGACGGACATGAAGAGATCCGCGGTCTCCGAACTCTGCAAATCGGAAGGGAAATATCGCTTAATATCTTCCTTCTCCGAACCGCCGTAAGGGGGATTCATCAGGATGACGTCGAAACGGTCGGAGTCGGTGTAGTCGAGAACGTGCCGCGCGAGGGAGTTGCCATGTTCGATATTCGGCTCGTCTAAGTCGTGCAAAAGCATATTCGACACGCACAGCTGATACGGGAACGACTTCTTCTCCATCCCGTAGACGGACTCGTTCCACGCCTGCAACTCTCCCGTGCTTCCCTGAAGCGCTTTAGGCCTGAGCGCTTTGAGCCAACTCGTGAGGAACCCGCCCGTGCCGCACGCAAAGTCCGCCATCTTCTCCCCCACTTGAGGATCGATAAACTCGACCATGAAGTCCGTCACCGCGCGAGGCGTGTAGAATTCTCCGGAAGAGCCCGCGCTTTGAAGGAGACGAAGAATCGTCTCGTAAACCTCGCCAAAGGCGTGCGTGTCCTTCTGATTCTCCAGCGGAATCGCGTCGATCTCGTTCGCGACTTGACGCAAAAGAACACCGTCCTTCATGTAGTTGTGAGCGTCCTGAAAGATATTCTTCACGACGCGATGTTTCACCGGACTTTCAGCCGTCGCCTGAAGCCCCTTCAAGCGCGGAAAAAGCGTGTTGTTCACAAAATCAAGGAACGCGTCCCCCGTCATTCCCTTCCCGCCTTGATTCGCGCCCCAATAGCGCCATCGCAAGTCTGAAGGTATGATCGACTCATAACCGTCGAGCTCCCAATCTTCCTCTTTCGCGTCGTAAATCTTCATGAAGAGCATCCACGACAACTGCTCGATTCGTTGCGCGTCTCCGTCGACCCCAGGATCCTGCCTCAAGATATCCCGAATGCGCTTCGTAAAACTTGATAGATCGCTCATTTCCTTTAGACGGCCTCCTCGGCGTAAATTTCGCGTTCCAAAAGGCGAACAGCCTCCAAATATTTCTCTTTTCCCCCAAACATCTTAACGATCACGCTCGGTTTGCCATAATGCGCAAACGGTTCAAATTTGAGAACGTTGATATCCTCAAGTTCATAAACCCCGTGATCCCGATATCTTTCAAGGAGCGCTTCGAGAACATCGCGCGCTTCTCCTCCGTATCGGCTAAAGAAATCGCGTTTCTTGACCCTGTTGGCGCGTTCCTGACGCGTGAGCGCCTTTTGATCGTACGCAACGTGGCAGATAAAGTCGAAATCGTCGTAGTCCGTCATCCCTTCTTCCGCCTTCAGCGCCTCGAGATCGAGTCCCGCCTCCGCCAAAAGTTGACGAATCGCCTCTTTCTTCTCCATCTGCGACCATTTGCTAATGAAGTCGTCGAGCGTCGCGTATTCGCCCAGAATATTCCGACGCGTAAAGTCGACGACGCTCACCGTCGACAAGGTTCCGTCCGCATTATAAACGCGAACGATCTTTTGCAGAACATAAACGGAGCAACCGTTCCGGTCGACGGTCGGTTTATACTTCGACTCGAGCTCCGGCTTTGGATCAGCGCCAGGGGGCGGCTCTTCCGCCCCCGAATTCCCTGAACCACCCTTTCCTCCGGCTCCTGCAAATCCAGTGGCTTGAATCGTCTCCCCATCCCAATCCGGATCCGCAAAAAGATGCGTGACGTTGCGAAAATCCATCACCATGAAATGCGTTTTCCCTTCGTCGAAGCGCAACCGCGTACCGCGTCCAAGAATCTGTTTGAACTCCGTCATCGACGAAACATTCTCGTCCAACGCGATGAGTTTCGTCATTTTACAGTCCACGCCTGTCGTCAAGAGCTTCGACGTCGTCGCGATCACCGGAAACTTAGCGCCGACGGAGATGAAATAGTCCAATTTCGATTTTCCGTAGTCGTCTCCTCCAGTGATGCGCACCACGTAATCCGGATTCTCTCTCATCATATCCGAATTGAGATTGACCAACTCTTGACGCATCCTCAGCGCGGCTTCCTCTGTCGCGCAAAAGACGATCGTCTTCGCCATCCGATCTGTCTTCTTGAGATACTCGGTGATCGTTTCCGCCACCTCGCGCGTACGATCTAAAAGCTTGATGTTGTAGTCGTAATCGACGTTGTAATAGACTTTATCTGGAATCAACTCGCCCTCGGCGTCCCGTTGGCCCTTATGCGGTCGCCATCCGTCGCCGATATTGAGCGTTACGTTCATTACCTTAAATGGCGCAAGAAAACCGTCGTCGATCCCTTGTTTTAGGCTGTATTGGTAGATCGGTTCGCCGAAGTAGTCGATATTCGAAACGTATTTCGTTTCTTTCGGGGTCGCAGTCATCCCAATTTGGACGGCGTCAGAAAAATACTCGAGTATCCGGCGCCAATTGCTGTCTTCCCGCGCCGAACCGCGATGACATTCGTCGACGATCACCAGATCAAAGTAGTCGGGAGAAAACAGATTCCTTAATTTTTCAATTCCCTTCTCGTCGACGATCTTTTCCTCAAGATTTTCAGAATCTTCGTTTTCCGATTCCTCTCCCCCCGTCAACTGTTGGTAGAGCGCAAAATAGACCTGGTATGAGGTAAGAACCGCGGGATTTCGCACGTCAGTCGCATAATTAACCTTGTGGACGACGTTTTCAAGCGGCGCAAAACCTTCGTCCTTCGACTGATCGACGAGTACGTTTCGATCCGCAAGATAGAGAACCTTCTTCACTACGCCGCTTGTCAAAAGACGATAGACGATCTGAAACGCGGTAAACGTCTTCCCCGTTCCCGTCGCCATCGCGAGCAATATCCGCTTTTCTCCACGCGCGACCGCGTCAACCGCGCGGTTGATCGCAATCTGTTGATAATAACGAGGCGCGTGCGTCTGTCCGTCCGTATAATACGGCGTGTCGTTAATCTTCGAAACCTCTGCCGACATGTTTTTACCAGACGTCAATCGCGCGCGCAACTCCTCTTGAGTCGGAAAATCATCAAGGGGAAATTCGCTCTCTTTACCCGTAAGAAAGTCATACTCCACAAAAGATTCCCCGTTGGAGCTATACGCGAAGGAAAGATCCATCATTTGCGCGTATTCCTTCGCCTGCTGAAGACCGTGGGCGGGCGGAAACTTCTTCGATTTCGCCTCCACGACCGCAATAGGAACCCCTGAAGTGAGGAAGAGAAGATAATCCGCGCGTTTTCCATTACCGCGACTCGGCTTATTCCCACGAATATCAATACGCCCCGCCGTAATCTGATGTTCGAGACGCATGTAAACCTTCCCCCACTTCCGCTCCAGCGCCGGCGTAATATAAAGGCGTTTGACGTCTTCTTCTGAAAGTTCGTGAGATGGATTGACGGGATTTATGCAAGAGGTCATAACATGATCTTCCCTGCGACTAGGACGACGATACGGGCGCGACTTCGACTGTTTCCATTTTTCACGCGTCGAAGCTAAGGTCAATAAGCGTCGCGCCTAATTTATGAAAAAATCCATCGACATAATCGCGGCGTCATTAAAGACTCCCCCGTCGATCACTCTGCTCCGCTGGGCGCGGACGGCTAATCACGAGATACGCGACGACGCAGACGATCACGGAGACGAGGGAACCCAGCGCGGTGGCGATTCCCATCGGGAGGAGCGTGTCGGGAAATAGCTGGGACGTCAGATAGACGCCGGGGACGCGTACGAGCGAGATCGCGACGATATTGTGCAAAAACGACAGCCCCGACTTGCCAAGCGCGCAGAAGTAACCGCTGAAGCAGAAATGAATCCCCGCGAAGATGCAGTCCCAGATGTACCCGCGAAGATATTGCCCCCCCGCGACGATCACGGAAGCGTCGGGGGTAAACCAACCGACGACGGGCTCCGCAATACAGAGAATGACTCCAGAAACAACGAGTCCGTAGCCTGCGGCGATCATAATCGCGTAGCGAAGCGTTTCTTTAGCGCGTCGCAACTTCCCCGCGCCGATATTCTGCGCCCCTAACGCCGAAACGGTAGAAAGCATCGCCGAGGGCGTCAGGAAGAGGAAACAGATGATCTTTTCGACAATCCCCACGGCGGCGGCGTCCGTCAAACCGCGCATGTTGGCGATGATCGTTATAATCAGGAACGCAATCTGAACCAATCCGTCCTGAAGACTGATCGGAAACCCGATTTTCAGAATCTTCCCCATAATCGCCCTCTGAGGTTTGAAATCGCGCTTACAGACGCTCAATTCCATCTTCCTTTTGCCAATATACGCGAGAGAAACGATCACGCTAATCGCCTGCGAAAGGATCGTGCCAAGCGCCGCGCCCGCGGGACCTAGTTTGAAATAACCGATGAAGAGGTAGTCGAGGAGGATATTCCAGACGCACGCGACCGCGACGAAATACATCGGGCTCTTTGAATCCCCCATCCCCCGAAAGATGGAGCTGATGATATTGTACGCAGTGATGAACGGAACGCCGATAAAGCATATCGTCAAATATGCGACGGCTCCCGGAACCGCTTCAGTTGGAGTCGACATGACCGTGACGATCGGCCTCACAAAGAGAAGGAGAACGCCCGTGAGCAAAATCGAAAGCGTCATGAAAAGAGTTGTTGAATTTCCCAGATTAAGCGCGGTTTCTTTCGAATTCTTCGCGCCGACCGACTGTCCGATACAAACCGTCGTCCCCATCGCCAGCCCCACGATCATGACCGTCAACATGTGCATGATCTGACTTCCAACCGAAACCGCCGTCGTGCTCGCCACGCCTTCGAATTGGCCGATGATAAACAAGTCGGCCACGCCGTACAGAACTTGAAGGAAGTACGACAGTAAATAAGGGAGCGAAAAGAAAACGATGTTTTTAAATACGCTCCCAGTGGTCAGGTCTCGTTCCAAGGGTCGGCGTCTCCTTTCCAATCAACGCTACAGAACCAAAACAAACAATCCTGCATTTTACCAAATGGAACAAAAGCGCATAGACCGCGACACAGTCTCCTATACCCCGAGGCTTGGAAAAAATCTCCTACCAAACAGGTATATCCTCGACATTGACGCCGACATTTATACCGACGTCGCAGCGACCTTAACTCCGATGTTGACAGCCTTCCTAAAAGATATGGAAACGACGCTAGAGCTCCTCTATCTTAACGTTCAAAAGTATATTCTTGATAAACGAACCATTCTAAAATGCGCTCTAAGCGGCGAAATTCTGAGGAACTCAGCCCTTTCAAGCGCTCTCCGCGTCGGGAAAATCGTTATATCGTTTAGCGAGCTTCACGGCAAGGAGCCAGAGCGCAAGGGCCCCGAGCGCCGATCCTCCGCAGATTTTGATCGCGAGCGCGTAGTTCCCCGCCACGTCGTATAGGAACCCAATGACGAACATCGAGACGGACGGCGCGACGACAGAAACCATCGAAATGATTGAGAACGCGCGTCCATATTGTCGATTTCCGTAAACGAGGCGCACAATGCTTGGTAGACCGATTGCGGTCACCGCGTAGATCGTTCCATAGAGGAAGGACGCAACAAGAAGAAACGACGTCGTTCGCGTTATGAGCATGAACGCGCACCCCGACGTCGCGACGAGGAAGGTCAGCGCGAAAGTCTTAACCGAACCGATCTTATCGGAACAGAAACCCGCCGCGAACTTCGAGAAGATATTGCCGATCATCGCCGCGGAAATCATCGTCGCTCCGATCTCCGATCCCACGCCGAGATTCTCCCCGATTCCGGAGATATGCGACGTCAACCCGATCACGAAAACGCTCAGGAACGTCATCCCCACAAGGCAATAAAAGACGGGGGACGCGTAGGAAAAACGATTCACAAGACGCGCGGAATCTGCGGAGCTCGCTACGCGCGCCGACGTTCCCTCCTCCGGATCACGGCTCTCGGGCTTAAGCTTCAAAATCGTTCCGCTGAGCGGATACGTCGTCAACACGACGAACACCCCGCAAAACGCCAGCGCCGTCTGATACCCGTAATTCACAATAATCTTCGCAAGAATCGGGCTCATCGCCGCCCCGACGATTCCCGAAAACGCCATCACGATCCCCATCACGCTCCCGAGATTCTTTTTGGACCAGTTCCCCAATATCAGCGTGATAATCGGCATGAAGAAGCAACTGTCCCCTATTCCGCGAATGATCCCGCAAAGGTTCAACATCCGCGCGCTTTTCGCTCCGATCATTAGAAAAAAGGAAAGCGCGCACATCGTCGCCCCGAAACACACGATCCATTTCACCGGAAATCGATCCGTCAATCGCACCATTAAGGGACCAAGAAGACCTGTCAGAAGCCCGCTAATCGTCGCGTGAAACGTCACCGCCGCACGACCTATTCCAAGCGCTTCGCTCAGCGGCGTGTAGAATACCCCGTAAGGATTCGTACACAGCCCCACCGACGTAGCGACGAGCCCGCAACAGGCGATGACAATTAACGCGCGTTGACGCCGCGCTTCCCGCTCTTCCGACATACCTTCTCCTTTCAACGACGAGATTCAATAAAGAGGGTTCGCCGCGACGATTTGCGCGGCGAACCTTTCCGTGGACGGCGCGTCTCTATCTAGGAAGACGCTAATTCTCCCGAGCTCAACGGTCTTCAAAAACTTCCGGCTTCAGAAGCGGGAAGAGGATGACTTCGCGGATGCTCGTCGTGTTTGTAAGCATCATGACGAGGCGGTCGATACCGATTCCCAGACCGCCGGTCGGGGGCATCGCGTAACGGAGCGCGCGAATGAAGTCGTGATCCATCTTCGCCATCGAATCTTCATCCGCCTGCCCCTTAAGCTGGTTGCGGAAGAGTTGCTCCTGAAGAACGGGATCGTTGAGTTCCGTGTAGGCGTTCGCGAGTTCGCAACCGCGAACGAAGAGTTCGAAACGTTCCGCAATCGCGGGATTCGAACGCTTGCGCTTTGTCAAAGGGCAGATGCTCGCCGGGTAGTCGATAATGAAGACGGGACCGACGAGAGAATCTTCGACCTTCTCTTCGAAAATATCGTTGCGCAAGACGTCGACGTCCTTGCCTTCGACGTTTTCGACGCCGATCTCCTTCGCGTACTTAATGACCGCCGCGTCGTCGTACGGATCGATTCCCGTGTGTTCCGCAAGCGCGTCAAAGTACGGCAAACGCTTGAATGGAGGCGTGAAGTCGATATCCTGGCCGCCCCACGGAACGATGAAATTCTGACCGGTCGCCTTGATCGCGTTACAGATGATCTTTTCCGTTAAATCCATCATGGAGTTGTAATCGCCGTACGCCTGATAGAGTTCCATAAGCGTGAACTCAGGATTGTGCGTCTGGTCGATTCCTTCGTTGCGGTAGACGCGACCGATTTCAAAGACGCGTTCCATGCCGCCGACTAGAAGACGCTTCAGGTGGAGCTCAAGCGCGATGCGCATGTAAAGGTCGATATCGAGCGCGTTGTGATGCGTCACGAAAGGACGAGCCGCCGCGCCCCCCGCCACCGCGTGAAGCGTCGGGCCTTCGACTTCAACGAAGCCTTCACCCGCGAGAGTCTGACGAACGGAAGCGACGATCTTCGTGCGGTTAAGCATACGCGTCATCGCTTCGTCGTTATGCGCAAGGTCGACGTAACGCAAGCGCGAACGAAGCTCGGGATCTCCCAACCCCTTGAACTTGTCGGGAGGAGTCTCAAGAGACTTGCTCATGAAGTGAAGCTGCGACGCAAAGATCGTCAATTCGCCCGTCTGCGTCTTCTTGAATTCGCCGTCGACGCCGACGAGGTCGCCCAGGTCGAAACAGAGCGCAAGTTCCCACGCCGCGTCCCCGACCTGATTCTTCCCGATGAAAATCTGAATTTCGCCCGTCCAGTCCTTAATCGTCAAAAAGATGAGTTTACCCTGCTTACGCTGAAGGACAATACGTCCCGCAACGCGAACTTGAGGACCGCTGGTAGGGATCTCGACGCGTTCCGGAGCGCCTTCCCACTTTGGCGGAAGTTTGATCGGCTCGCCCGTCACGATCTCATTCTCACGCGCGCGAACGTCCCTAATATAGGAACGGTCGTCAAATCGCGAACCCCACGGGTCGATCCCCATCGCCTCTATCTTCTGTAGCTTCTCTCGCCGAGCCGCCGCCAACGCGGCTCCCGTGCCTTCTGTTTCGTTCTTCGCCATTTTACTAGTTCCAACGATAATCTTATACCCATACTTTCGGCGCGCAACGTCTCTCGCAAAGGGCGCAACCTGTCAATTGCAACGTATTATACCGAGCTCCGCTTTCTTTTCTAGCCTTTGTTTCGCGCCCTTGTCATTTCATATCGAAATGGTAAAATACAGAGAAGGTTGTTCATTCATTGGTTTGTCACGGTTTGACGCGTCAATATGAACCTTAATCCACATTGGAAACATAATGACAGATAATAACGACGCTCCTCGTGAAGCGGAAACGCCCGACGTCGATCTCTCGGTGTTGCATAACGCCCCCGACGACAAAAGAGACGAAATCGCCAAGGCTATCGTCGAAAAGATGTTCGAGGTTCACCACGCTCGTCTCCTCAGAATGATCGAAGTCCGTCTTCAGCCGGAGTTGCGCGCGCGCGTCGAAGCAAACGACGTCTTACAAGAGGCCTTCATTGAAGCGTACCGACAGTTACGCACTGGGGTTTCTGCGCCGAAGGGTTCCTCCTTCGTGTGGCTACGACTCATCGTCGGTCAACAACTCGTCGCCGTCTATCGTCGATACTGCCAGACTCAAAAACGAAACGTTGCGCGCGAGTTCTCCATCTCGGAAAAACGCGTTCAACCCGACGCGACGGCGACCTCCCTCTTCCTCGTCGGAAATTATACGTCTCCCTCCGTCGCGGCGCAAAGGGTCGAGCTCGCCGAAAAGGTCAAAGCCTGCCTTGAACAACTCTCCGAACCTGATAGCGAAGTCCTCTGTATGCGCCATTTTGAACAACTCAGTAATCGCGAGACGGCGGAAGAACTTAACGTCTCGCCCAACACGGCGAGCGTCATGTATATGCGCGCGCTAAAGAAGTTTAAGGTTATTTTAAAGAAAGCCAAAATTGACGAACTGATTTAACTCTCGTCTTTTTGCCTAATCCTCTATGGTTCAAGAGAACTCTCAAAATAAAAACGACGACCCCGTCGCCAACACCTATTCTGCGACGGGGGTCGAAATCGATCTTGAAGAACTCGCCGACGCCTTTGTCGAAGAATTTCGTCAGGGGAAAAATCCCGACGTGCATGAATACGCACGACGCCACCCCGAGTTCGCCAAGGACATTCTCGATCTCTTTCCCGCTCTCCTCCTCCTAGAAAAGGGAAGCGCCTCAACTTCCATCTCCAGCGTCTCAGGTAAGAGCCACTCTCAAGCAGAAGCCCCCGACGTCCTCGATCAAATCAAGAACTTTAAGATTCGTCGCGAAATCGCGCGCGGAGGAATGGGCGTCGTCTACGAAGCATGGGACAACGTCCTCGAACGTTTCGTCGCCCTGAAGGTCATGAAAATCTTTCCTGGAGAGCGCGAACAGACGATCAAGCGCTTCCAGCGCGAAGCGCGTATCGCCGCAAGATTGCATCATACGAATATCGTTCCGATCTACGGGTACGATACGGACGATCAGCGCAGTCTTTTCTATTACGCAATGCAACTCATCGACGGAGTGAGTCTCGAGCAGTTCTTGCGATTGCGCGAAAGAGACGCGACGCAAACGCTCGACGCGAGTCGTCGTCGTTTAAGAAAATCGTCTCTCTGCAATACCCCACACGCCGCCTCAACCGCCTCGTCGGGCGCTCCTATAAAAGACGTTGCGAGAGCGGAGAAGGACGCGTCCGAGACAAAAACGGGGAACGAACCGGAATCCTCTGACGCGATTTCTCATTCCGGGGAGACGACGTTGTTTCTTCCACATCCCGGGAAGGAAACGGGAGAAAAAAGGGAAGAAAATACTAAGGAGAAGGACAAGAAGGAATCGACCGCTCCTAAGGAGAAGAAGAGCGCGTTCCTTTCCGAATCGAGCCTCTCCATTACTCCGACGTCGGAACTACTCACCGTCAATATCGCCAGCGCCAACTACTATCAAAAAGTTGCAGACTTGGGACTTCAGTGCGCTATGGCGCTCGCTTACGCGCATCGCCACAACATCCTCCACCGCGACGTTAAGCCGTCAAACCTCATCGTCGACACGGGGGGGCAATTATGGATCACCGACTTCGGACTCGCGCGCACGATCGATAATTCGAATAATTTAACGATGGCGGGTCAGCTTGTCGGAACGTTGCGGTACCTTGCGCCGGAAGCGCTTGACGGGGTCTTCTCCCCCAAAAGCGACGTCTATTCCCTCGGGTTAACGCTGTATGAACTTTTGACCTTCACCCCCGCGTACGCCGACTCCAACTATACTAAGCTTGTCGCGCGCGTCTCCGAAGGCGCCCCCGCGCGTCCGCGAAAAATCAACCCGAACATTCCGCGCGACCTTGAAAATATCGTACTCAAGGCGGTTAGCAAGGAACCTGAAAAACGCTATACCGCGCAAGAGATAGCCGACGAATTGCGACGTTTCCTCGAAGGGAGGCCCGTACAGGCGAGGCGCATCTCCACGCTCGCGAGCATGTGGCGCTGGGCGAAGAGAAATAAAATCGTCGCGTCGCTAAGCGCTCTTGTCGCGTTTCTCTTCTTCTCCTTCTTCCTCTTTGTAAGCGTTACAAACGTCAGCATGAAGCTCCTCGTTTCGGAGAAGGAAGCGGAATCGACGCGCGCGCAGAAGAACGTGTCTCTCGCCCTGACGGCCTTCGATAAAATCTTCGAGAAGTTGGTGCAAAACGCCGCGTCAAACAAATCCCTTAACTTCGATCCTATTAGCGAGTCCGCCGCGGGGTTCAATCTAGCGATCAACCTCTCCCTCTCGAAAAACGAAAAGAACGCCTTGGACGAATTGCTCAAGTTTTACGTCGCTTTCGCTAAGGTCAATCAGGACTCCGACAAATCGCAGTACTTATGCGAGCGAACCGCTAAAGCCTTCTTTAGAACTGGAATCATTCGCGTGTTGCAGGGGAATTACGGCTATTTCAGCATGTTCTACAACGCGTTCGAGTTCTACGACGAGGCGATTGCCTGCGCGACGACGGAGCCTGCGAGAGAAGAGATCGCCGCCGAAATGGCGCAACTCGTTCTCGTCATGTACGACGTTTCCTTCAACTCGCGGCAGAACCTTGAGAAATACAGTTCCCACGCGTTGAAAGTCTTGCGCCAAATCCAAAGGCCGACGGACTTGCAACGTCGAGAACGCCTTGTCGCGCGTCTCCATTTAGCGCGCGCGTCGTATCGTATCAATTCGCTGCGTCGCAACCACGAATCGGGGCAATCCTTCATCGATCCCCAAGTCGCTAGAATACCGATTCCTCCCAAGAACGTCCGCGCGACAATCCAGCGTGAAATCGATTTTGCGCGCACGTTCGTCGATTCCCTACAGGCGACAACGATTGAAGACTACGAGTTTAAAACGAACTATCACGCCGTTGTTATCCTCTGGCTATCGACGTTGCAACAAACGGAGAAAGTTAAGCAAGAATCAGAAAAGGGCGTCCAAATCGCCATAAGTTTCTGCGAAAAGTACTCCGACTCCATACGCGCCTATACGGCCTCTGCAGAGCTCGCCTTTACGGTGATGCGCGTTCTCCGTGAAGAATGGCTCAACGCGCAAGATCCAAGCGTCAAAGAAGACGCCTTGAACCGCTACCGCGCGTTGGAGAATATCGTCATGACGGAAACGCAAAAGATTCACGAGAAGTTCCCCGACGAGGGACTCGTTAAGATTTACCACGTTTTCGAAATGAGATATAGAGCCGAAGCGGAGGCGACCTTCGGCAATCTTGAAAAGGCGGAAGAGCTCCTCAAGGTTTCTCAAGCCGAAATAGAAGCCTTTGCGGAAGAACGTCCGGGATTCGAAGCCGCGCCGATTATTCTTCAAATTCGGCAACGCCAAGCGGAACTTGCGACAAGGTTAGAAAAGATCGACGAAGCGGAGGAACATCTCCAAAAGGCGGATCAAGTCTACGAAGCATGGCGCAAGCAAGTCGAAAGTCGAATTCGGATGTTTGAGACGCAAGACGTCGATCAGAAGACGCGAATACGCGAGGAGGAATTCCTAGAACGGCAACGTGAAAATATCGAGAAAGCGCGCAACTATCTTCAAGAGACCAAAGACAGGCTGGAACCAGTCGTCCAGAAAGAAAAATGACCGACAAAGAGGAGCGGAGTCGCTCCTCTTTTTTTGTCTAATAACCTGATTGTACGCTATAGACGGATAATAACAGGTATGAAGGATCTGTGAAATTCTCTAAAAAAACTCCCTTTTTTCTTATATGCCGTACCGTTTTTACCGATAAAAGCGAGTAGCAGGAGGATTAAACGTGTAAAAAGACCTACGTTGCGTCAATTGAGATCAATTCGTTAGTTCGTTTTAGACGTTATCCTGTAAAAACTCCAAAAAAGCGTGCAAAAACGCGATTTTTTGGTTAATTATATATCGCATGAAGTACGATTATAGTTATTAGGGAAAAGTAGGTGTTCGGGTTCCTTTCGGTATTGACGAAAGGAATGAGAATACCGAAGATTCGAGAGCGTCTCGAATCGTGTCGCACAAGGGCGAGAGCCTTTGAGCGACTTTGGAAATCATCAGTTTTTCGATGGAGCAAGTCGCCAGCAATTCGAAGTCAAGCGCGAGGGACACACGCCGAAGGATCGACGCCCTCAAACAAAACGACGAAAGACGATTTTTTTCACTGATTTTTTTCTTCCGGAGAATCTGGGAGGTCAGGGATGACTATTGGCGCCACTCGTAACACTATGCGTAAATCTACGAGTCTCGAAAGGAGTATCGTGTTGGAACCAACCAAAAAGATTCAGACTGGTTTGTTGGCGGTTGCGTTGGGCTTTGGCTCGGCGGCTTTTGCGCTCGGCATTTCGCCCAGCGTCTACGCGCAAACCCCGGTTGCCGGTTCCGTTGTTGTCAACGGCACGGCTGACTCCGCTACCTATCCTACGCTCGTGCGCAGCCAAGAGCTTCTGCTCAAGGCGCGTCGTTCTCTCATGAGTCGCGACGTCGTCTCTGCCGCGCGCTTTGTCAATGAGGCGAAAGCGCTTAACGCCGCTTACACCCCAGCTAGCGATAGACCGGAATATGTAACGCCGCTTATCGAACAATTCAAGAAGATTAGCGATGCGGCAAGTTCGCAAGGTATGACGGAAACCGTCAAGCGTGAACTTGCCAAAAATTACCTCGAACAAGCTGAAGCGCTCCGTCGTTGCCAGGATCTCGATTCCGCCGAAGCGCTAGTAGTCGAAGCTAGCAAACTCAACGTCACCCTCGACGTCGCCACGCTTAATCGCAAGATGGACGTCGACTCCGTGCTTGCTCGCATCAACGACGATCGTCTCGCCTCGACTCCCGTCGCGACTCAGTCCGCTCCTCTGACAGGCCTTTCCGACGCGACCAAACGTCAGGTCGCTTCCATTCAGGCCAAACTTCAGGAGGCGCGCTCTCTAGCCGCCAACGGCCAGGTCGAACGCGCTGAAGCGATCGCGCGTCAGATGCAAAGCCTCAACGTCCCCGAGAGCGCCTTTGCCGGCGGCGATTCACCCGCGACGTTCCTGCGCGAAGTCGCCTCCACACGTTCCAACGCCGTTCGTCAGGTGCAAGCGACCGCCCCCGGTATCTCAGAGGGTGAAAGCGCCGGTTACCTCTACGTTCAGGAAGCCGACGAAGCCGCCGCTAAGGGAAATAACGCCCTCGCTCTCACGAACTATCGCGACGCGCTACGTTACTCCGCAGAACTCGATCAAGCGACGATCCGTCACATTAACGACTCGATCGCGAAACTCAACAATCCCGTCGCCAGCATGCCCGAAGTTGCCGTCTCTCAGACCGGCATTGACTTGACGCAGCAGCCCGACGCGATCCAAAACGAAATCGCCGCCTTCATCGCGAAGCAGAATCAGGCGCGCGAAACCGAACCGAAGGAAGCCCTCGCCGACCTCAAGCAACTTCGAACGGAAATCGAAACGTCTCAGCTTGACGCCGCTCTCAAGGCTCACTTCTCCTACACCGTCGATATGGCGATCGCCGACACGGAAAAATTCATCGACGTCAACGGCGCCCGTATCGCCAACGCGACGAAGAACCGCGACGTTGAAGAATACATGCGCGAAAAACGTCAGAACGAGCTCGACATTCAAAATCGCCTCGCCGAAGACACTGAGAAGTTCAACGACCTCATCGAAGAAGGACGCTACGAAGAAGCGCTCATTCTCGCCAAGAAGTGCCGAGATTACTCTCACAACAACGTCGTCGCGATCCAGATGATCCAGAAAGCTCAGTTGGGCGGTCAGGTCGCTTTCAACGAAAACCTCAAGGAAACGAAGAACGAACGCGTCCTCAAAACCTTCAACGACGTTGAAAATTCCGCTTACTCCCTCGTGGACGACGCGAATCCTCTCGTCTTCGACCCAAAGGTTTGGAACCGCGCCAAGCAGCGTCAGAGCGTCAACCCCGGTTCAAGTCGCTCCGAAGCCGATCAGGAGATCCTCCGCAAGCTCGATATGCAGATCTCCCTCCCCTTCGATCAGCCGACCCCGCTTGACGTAGTCGTCGACTTCATCCGCTCCAACACCGGTATCAACATAATGCTCGACGAAGCCGCGCTCTCTGAAATGGGCGTCACTTCCGACATGAACGTCGTTACCAACCTCCAAAACATCTCGCTCAAGAACTACCTCAAGCACGTTCTCGGGCCTTACAACCTCACCTACATCGTCGAAGACGAAGTCCTCACGATTACGGCGACCAACAAGCGCTCGAGCAAGACGGTTGTCAAGTACTATCCCGTCGCGGATCTCGTCATCGGCGTCCCCGACTTCAACAATACGGTCGCTCCTCTGTCGATGGAATCGAGTTACAATCGCGCGTATCTGCAAGCCGCTAACCGCGGTCTGCATGGCGCGAGCTCGACGATCTCCGGACTCAACAACAACGTCTTCGGCGGATCCTCGACTCTCCTCTCGCCCAACATCACCGCTCAGATCCAGGCGAGCGGCGCCAACGCGCCTATCTCCACCGGTCAAGGCGGAAGCATGAACGACCCGAGCGAACTCATCAACCTCATCACCTCCGTCGTCGATCCCGAAAGCTGGGAAACTCTCCAGTCGGAGCCTCAGTTCTTCGGTCTCAACAACACGCTGGCGATTCGTCAAACGGAAGAAAACCACGAAGAGATTCGCGAGCTTCTCGAAAAGCTCCGCGCCCTTAACGACCTCCAGGTCGCCGTCGAAGTACGCTTCATCACGATCAGCGACGAATACTTCGAAAAGATCGGCGTCAACATGAACCTCTCCTTCAAGCCGTCCGACGCCGCGAGCGCCTCTGTCGACGACGACTACGACACCCTTACTCCTTCTAAGAAGGGCGTTTACGGCATCTACGACGGTAGCGCCACCGGTAAACCCTTCACGGACAACCTGAACGTCAACTTCTCGCAGAACAGCTACGGCCTCGCCGTTCCGCAGTTCGGCAACTACGACCCCTCGGTCGGCGCTCAGTTAGGTTTCGCGATCTTGAGCGACATTGAATCCTACTTCTTTGTCTCCGCCGCGGAATCCGACTCCCGCACCAACGTCCTTCAGGCTCCGAAAGTCACGATGTTCAACGGACAAACCGCGAGCATCAGCGATACCACGAGCGTCCCGTACGTCAGCACGGTTATCCCCGTCGTCGGAGACTTCGCCGTCGCTCAGCAACCCGTCATCACGATCATCAACGAGGGTCAGTTCATGACGGTTCAGGCGACTGCCTCTCCCGATCGTAAGTACGTCAGAATGACCGTCGTCCCCTTCTTCAGCAAGATCACCGACAACGACCGCACCTATAAGTTCGAAGGAACCGACTCCGTCTCCACGAGCAACACCTCCGCCAGCAAGGGTAGTAGCTTGCTCGAAAGCATCACGGACGAAAGAACCGAAAACAAGGGTTCGGAAATCGTCAGCCAGGGTACCACGATCCAGGAACCGATCACCTCGTCCTTCTCCGTCTACACCACGGTCAACGTGCCTGACGGCGGAACCGCTCTCCTCGGCGGTATCAAGCGACTCAGCGAAGGTCGTAATGAAGGCGGCGTCCCGATCCTCAGCAAGATTCCTTACCTCAAGAGACTCTTCTCCAACAGCGCTATCGGTCGTGAAACAACGAGCATGCTCATGACCGTCACCCCGCGCATCATCATCCAGGAAGAAGAAGAAGCCTTCGCGACCGGCCAGAACGCTGGTAAATGAGATTGAAATAATCTTGGCTTAGAGCGAAAACAGAGAAAGGCGATCGACTAACAAGTCGGTCGTCTTTTTTTATCCCCTTCCTCCAGTCGCTCGGTCTTGCAACCTGGATTCCTTTTCTCTATACTCCCGCCAGGAGGAAGGCTCATTTGATGAAACGTTATTTTTTCACCCTGCTACTCGTCCCATGCGCGATCTTCGTCGCGCTCCTTAGCGTCGCCTTGGGAGCCGTCGATAAGCCCTCGGGATTCTCAGGGTATCTCCTCGACGATCGAGGATTTGAGAACAAAAATCCCGATTCGATTTGGCGCGAGGATTTCGAATCCGACGGCGTGAGCTGGCGTTATCTCTATCAGGACGGAGACGTCAAGTTGCGAACTCACCGCCGCGTCCAAACGTACGCCTATGAAGGCTCGCGTTCCGAATTCATCTCTTACGAGGTGAGAGATCCGGGAGTCGTCATCCTTGCCCATTACGTCGACTATCCTTCCGTCTACAACGACGTCGAGCCGTCCCTCTGGATCCGCTCCGACCGTCCCGGCGTCGCACTCGCCGCCCTCGTCGTTTTTCCAAAAACTCTTCGGCCCGACGACGGAAAGCCGCTCGTCGCAATGATCCCTGGTTCCTCCTATCAAAAGCCGGGAGAATGGCAACGCCTTAGCTTTACCGCCGGATTGGCGAAAACTCTCGAAAGCACAGCGCAGTCCCTCCGCGGAGAATACAAGCTTCCCGTTAATACGGAATGCGCGTATATTAGGCAACTCCTTCTCGTTTCCGAAGCGCGCGTCGGCAGATACTCTCTCTGGATCGACGATCTCCAGATCGCCAATCCTCTTCCACCTTCGATCGATTCTCTCAAAGTCTGGGAAAAAGACGCCGCCTTCACCCCCCTTAACCTTCAAGGTTGTCGTTTAAAACTTTCCAACACTCCCGTTTTTGGAACGCGGGATTTCTCGGAAAACGACGTCTACGAACAGGAACCCTTCGCAATCGACGTCGAAAAAGTCAAGGAAAAAAAGAAGCGGAAGTTGTCGTTCACTGCGGACGCGCTTGCGCAAAAGGTCGCCCCGTCAAAACAGGAGCCCAATCTTTCCCACTCGTACGAAGGCGAGGAACCGACCTTCTACGCCGCTTCGCGATTCCTCAACAACAATAACGACAACTTTTCCGTCAGACCAACGGAGGAACTCTTCGCCCTCAGTCCCTCGCGGGAAACGCGGCAACCAGATCGCGTCGAACTGACAAATTTCGCCAACGCGTCAAAGAAGAGCCAGGTCGTCTCCGTCGCCTTCGACGAATCCGCCCAAACGCCAAACGAGCTCCCCGTCCCTCCCGTCCAGCAATCCTTAGTCGTCGGAAGCGGAACCCTAGAACGCCCTGAAGACGCGATCGTCGACTCCTTCCGTCGTCCTTCGGAAAGGCTTGTCGCCGACGTCGAGTTCCATGACGGACAGCTCGAAACACGCGCCGATCAAAAAGTCTACTCGCTACGCGCCGTCGAATACCAAGGGGAATCCTTCCAGTTCCTCAAAGGACTCGGATTCAACGCGATATGGCTCCATGAAGCGCCGACCGCGCGTCAGCTCAGCGACGCTCAGGAGATCGGCGTATGGCTAATCGCCGCCCCTCCCGTCGGCTCGCAACTCGTCTCCGACGAAGACGTCGCCCGAATCGACGCGTTAAAGAAAAACTCCGCGGATCAAAGCGCCGCGGCGATTGCTTCTCCTACGCAGAACATGACGATAGAAGCCGCCAACGCCTTCTTCGCCGGAAAGGAAGTTCCACGCGCCTACGATCCGGTTCTCGTCTGGTACATCGGCGGTGAACTACGCGAAAACGACGCCGAAAACGTACGAAACGACCTCCAACTCGTCCGACGTCTCGATCCGTTGCGTCGACCGATCATCGGTTCCGTCAAAACGGGTATCGATCGCTTTTCCCAGGAAGGCGCATTGGATGCGCTCCTCCTCACGCGCGAACCCCTCCTCTCCTCCCTAGATCTCAACGATTACGCAAACTGGCTCATACGAATTCAAAACCTCGCGACGAATACCCGCGCAGTCTTCTGGAACGTCGTTCAAACGCAACCGACAATCTCCGCCACTCTACAGCGTCAATTCTGCGGGATGGCGGACGAAACCCCCGGAGTCGTTTCCTACGAACAGATCCGACAGCTCGTCCGACTCTCAATGTTCGCCAAATGTCGAGGGCTCTTCTTCGCCTCGAATTCTCCACTCGACGCGAAGGATCACAAAACGCAGTATCGCGCCGCCGCCCTCGAGTCGATCAATCTTGAATTAATCCTCGTCGAACCGTGGTTCGCTCTGGGAAATCCGGATCCCGAGTTGCTCAAAACGTCATACCCGAACATCAAGGGAATCGTCTCTCAAACCAAGCGTTCGCTTCTCTTCGTTCCCGTCTCGACCGATAGGGACAACCAGTACGTCATGGGGCAAGACGCCGTCAACAATCTAACCGCCACCGTTCCCGCGCGGGAAGGATATTCTCCCGATCTCCTCACGCCCGGAGCGCTCAGAAAGATAGTCTCCCGTCGTCGCGCCGGAGGTTGCTATTTCACCCTCGACGAAGGCTCGATGAACTCGCTCCTCTTCTTCACTCAATCCGATTCGATGAGTCAAAAGCTTTCGGAGCGCGCCCCCGCCTTCGGGGAACGGCTCGCTACCCTCGCCGTCGGCTTGGCGCGAAAGAGACTCGATCTGTATGAACAAACCGTCTACGCGCTCAGGTACGTCGAAGAGCACGGGTACTTCCCGAAATCGGCGCCTCACGCGCCGGCGTTGGGAGAAGTGGTTCAACGTGTCGGGGATCAAATCGACGCCGCTGAAATCTACCTCAGACGCGGCGATTTTTCGCAGGCGTATCTCGTCTCGGAACGCGCGACGCGCGAAATCAGGAATATCGAACGGCGATTCTGGAGCGAAGCGACGCGAAACGAACTCACGAGGCCCGTCACGCCACTTTCCGCCTCTTTTTACGATATGCCCGCGTATCTTGAGCTATACGACAAGCTCCTTTCGGGCAAATTGCGCGCGAACGACGAAAATCTCATTCGCGGGGGGGATATGGAACACGCGCAAAGACTTGCCGACAACGGGTGGACGTTGCAGTCGCGTCAGACAAACGTCCTTCGAGGGCGCGCCTCCTCCTACTCGTACGTCGCGAATCAGGATCCGTCGGGGGGCGGGAGGAAAGAATCGAGCTCGGTGCTCAAGCTCGTTGTCGAACCGATCGACGACGTCGCCGCACAAAGAATTCCTCAGCAGATCGAGGGCAATATCGTCGAAGTTGAAACCGAATTTCCCTCGAAAGTCGGGCAGTTGATCTGCGTTCAGGGATGGATACGCATTCCTAAAGACCTGACCAACTCGGTCGACGGATTTGAGATTTACGACAATCAAGGAGGGCGCGCGCTTGCGCTACGCTTTCAAAAGGCGACTGAGTGGAAACGCTTCGCATTCTATCGCCATTCGACAAACGACGGGCTCATGCGCGTGCGCTTTGCCATGTCGGGAGTCGGCGAAGTTTGGCTTGACGACGTCGCCGCGTACGTCGTCGAAGCGCTCGATCCCGCCGACGCCGGGCGGACGTCCGTTCCCAACGTTCTGGAATGACTCTTCAAAGACGCCAACGCTTCTTGGCGTCTTTTTTCTTTTGAGAGCCCTGTTTTTAAACAGATAAAATAAGTGGATTTTTCTGGTTTTGTCAATTTCAACAAAAATTCCACTTTTTCTAATCTCAAAAAATTTAATCACCGATAAAG
>CAVGEG010000054.1:0-2275 GCA_963628165.1 Paratractidigestivibacter sp.
GTCGAAGAGTCGGCGCCCGTCGACGAACCCGCGCCTGTTGAAGAGTCGGCGCCTGTCGAAGAGTCGGCGCCCGTCGACGAACCCGCGCCTGTCGAAGAGTCTGCGCCCGTCGAAGGGGAAGAGGTTGTCGACGCCTGACGGGGAACGCGACCCGTTGATTGACAAAAAGCCCTTAACGCGCGAGTAGACGCCGCGAGGGCTTTTCCTTTATAACGAGTTGACGAGCGACTCGGCGCGTTTGAGACGCTACGACGATTTTTACGACGAAAGGGGACGCCATGAAGAGTGGGAAAACGGCGCCGGATTCCGCGGCGTCCCGCCCTCGTTGCGGCGCGTCGACGCGTATGCGCCTGACGACGGCGGACTCGATTGTCTTTCGAAACCGCTCCCCCTATTTGGTTCAGAATATCCTTGCGTCTCTCTTTTGCTTCTCTCCCTTCTCCTTTTGTAGGCGTCGGGTTTTCGATCGCCGCTCGTCGCGCGGATAAGTCGGGGCGTGATAAAGACGGATCGGTTCGCGCTCTCGTCGCGCAACGCCTTTTCTGGACGGCCTTCCGACTTGCGCCCTCTTGGCGCTAATCTGCGCGGTCGAGATGTTCGCGACGGGCGCGTTCTGGATTAAAAGATGGGAAAATGTCGCGCGGATAGTTGACGCGTAGAAGGACGTCGACTTATAATAAAAACGCGCGGGTCGTTCCGCGATTCTTCCTCTCAACGACGATTTTTCAGGGAAAGGCGACGATATGCACTGTACGAAATGCGGCCAAATTTTTGAAGACGACGCGTCCTTCTGTCCTTTTTGCGGCGAGCGCGTCGTTCCTGGAGGCGCTCAGAGCGCGGCTTCTTTCGACTCGGTATCCGCGGCGCCTCCATATACCGGGGGCAATCCGTACGACGCGCCGCAGCCCGGCGCTCAGAGCGCGGCCTCTTTCGACTCGGCGTCCGCGGCGCCTCCATATACCGGGGCCAATCCGTACGACGCGCCGCAGCCCGGCGTTCAGAGCGCCGGATATCGTCAGGCGCAGGGGGAATTGACGAAACCGTATCTTATACCGAATATTTTGGGAATCATTTTGTGCTGTTCCCCGGTCTTTATCGTCGGGCTCGTTTTTTCGATTCTCGCCAACAATAAGGCGCGAGAGGGGAACGTTCAAGCCGCGAACTCTAAAGCGCAGATCGCCAAGATTCTCTTCTGGGTCGGCGTCGGACTGGGGGTTCTTCAGACGGTTCTTTTCTGTCTATTCATGGCGCTCGGCTTGGCGGCGGAGTCGTTCTAAGAAATCGACGTCCTCGAGGAAAATATTCCGACGAGCGCTATCGTCGACGAACAAAAAGGAGCCCCGAGGAATTCATTCAGGATCTTCTCGGGGAAGACGGGAGCTTATGAGAGCGGAGCGCGTTCGTTTTTAACAGGGGTCTGTTTTGCTTGCGTCGCCAAAACCAAGCGCTCGGCGGGACTTCTTGACCAAGCGCGACTGAAAGCGCAGGTCGCTATAATCCTCTTTTGGCACGGCGCGGGGCTTTTTTGTTCTCGAGCTCGTCGCGCCGCTTTTCATTAACATGGCGTTCGTCGCTAGCAATTATACAATTGTTGAACCTAACTAATTTGATTTTTAAGCCGCCGCGCGTCAGGGAGGCGCGTTTCCCGGCGATCCAAGAAGGCGCGATCGACATGACGTCGCTTCGTCCCTAGAAGAAAAATACTTCGCGAAGAGTCGCGTTAAGGATATATGCGCATGTTCCAAAAACAACAGAAAAACATGGTGATCTGCCCGAAATGTGGAAAGCTTGCCGATCCTGCCGAGCGGTTTTGTCCGCGTTGCGGGGCCCCCCTCGACGGAGCGCTTTCCCTCGATAAACTCTCCGAGGTCTACAAGCCTTTTCGCGACTACATGGGGATCAACTTTTTCGTGACGATCTTCTGCACCCCCTTCAATCTCGTGGGGCTCGTCTTCTCGATCCTCGCGCGCGGGGCCTATAATAAAGGCCAGATCGAACGCGCTCGACGCTTCGCGACCTACGCTCTTACCGCGCTCGTCGTCTCGATCCCGATCTTTGTCGTCTCCGTCGTCAAAGCGTGGAATTCCCCCGAGACGCGCGCCGCCCTTGAGAGAATGGGAGTCTCGATCGTCGATAAAGACGCCGACGACCAAACCCTCGGCAGAGAGAAGAGCGTCGTCGACAAGATGATCGAAAACACCGTCGTCACCCAGAGAGGCGCGGAAGAGACCGCCGCCGAAACGCAAACCGCCGCCGACCCCGACGCCCCAAGCCT
>CAVGEG010000054.1:2285-20956 GCA_963628165.1 Paratractidigestivibacter sp.
CCCGACGCCGGAGACGGAGCCCGCGACCAATCCCGCCCCTGACGCCGCGTCTGAAAACGCGCCGACCGACGCGCCCTCGACAGAACCTGAAACCGAGTCAGCGCAGGAGACCCGCGCGCAAGAACGATGAAAACGTTACTCCCCGCAATTCGCCTCTATTTCGCGCTCAGTCTCCTTGCGCTGACGATCTGCTCCCCCCTCGGCGCGCCGGGACTCTTCTTCGCAACGCGCGCCTACCGCGCCGAAAAGAAAGGGAACGCCCCGGACGCTACGCGCGATTTGCGCTCCGCTCGCGCATTCGCCCTCTTCGCGCTCGCCCTTCAGGTTCCCCTCGTGGGCTTTTACCTCTTCCTTGCGTATCTGCGCCGACCTCTCTAATCGCCGGCGGAGCGAAGGATCGAGCCCCTTGACGCCCTTTTTACTTATCATAAAATGAACGCGTCAATTTCTCGACGTGTTCGCCGCGCTTCCATCCTCTGCGCGGACGCGGTCTGCAAGACGTGCGGTGAACGCCCGGCTTTTTTTCGGAGTAATGACAGATGCCGAAGATTGTTGTTCTTGATCCACTCGCCGACGACGGTTTGAAATTAATGCAGGACGCCGGACTCGAATACGAGGTTCGTACTGGGCTCAAAGGCGAAGAGTTGCGCCAGACCCTTGCCGAATTCGACGGCGCCATCTGTCGTAGCGGCGTGAAAATCACCGCCGAGGCTCTTGAAGGAAACAAACGCCTTAAGGCGATCGCGCGCGCGGGCGTCGGCGTCGACAATATCGACCTCAAGGCCGCTACTCGTTGCGGTATCGTCGTTATGAACACCCCTGGCGGCAACACCGTTTCGACCGCGGAGCAAACCTTCGCCCTGATGCTCTCTTTGAGCCGCAACACCTGCGCCGCGAATCAGTCCCTCGCCGAAGGACGTTGGGATCGTAAAAAGTTCGTCGGACGCCAACTCGGCGGGAAAACTCTCGGCATTGTCGGTATGGGACGCGTTGGACAAACCGTCGCGAAGTTCGCTAAAGCCTTCGATATGAAGGTCGTCGCTTTCGACCCCTACCTCTCCGCTCAGCGCGCTCAGGAACTTGACGTCAAGGTTTACGATACCGTCGCCGAGCTTCTTCCTCTCGTCGATTACCTCACCGTTCACACCCCTCTTACCGACGCGACGCGCAACCTCATCGGCGATAAAGAAATCGAGTCGATGAAGGACGGCGTCTGCCTCGTCAACTGCGCGCGCGGCGGAATCTACGACATGGAAGCGCTCCAGCGCGGACTTGACTCCGGTAAACTCGGCGGCGTCGCCCTCGACGTCTATCCGGAAGAGCCTTGCACCGATTCGCCTCTCTTCGGTCGTCAGAACGTCGTCTGCACCCCGCACCTGGGCGCGAGCACGAAAGAAGCGCAGATGAACGTCGCCCTCGAAGCCGTCGCGCTCCTTATCGACTACCTCAAGAACGGCGTCATTCGTCAGGCGGTGAACTTCTCGCCTCTCGATCCCAAGACCCTTGCCGAGTTGCGCGGCGCTCTCGACCTGGCCAATCGCCTCGGTCTCCTCGCCCAGCAGATCGCTCCCGGCCCCGTCGCCACGATCAAAATCACCTATCAGGGCGAACTATCCAAGAAGAACACCTCCTTGGTCACTTCCGCTTTCTGCTCCGGTTTCCTCACCGGCGTTCTTTCCGAAGAAGTCAACGTCGTGAGCTCCGTCCCGATGATGCAGGAACGCGGCGTTAAGGTCGTCGAAGAGAAAGACGCCGTCGCCGGAGATTTCAATTCTGTCATCAAGGTCGAGCTTGAAACGGACAAGGGGAGCCTCGCCTTCGCCGGTTCCCTCTTCGGCAACGTCTTCCCGCGCCTCATCAGCTTCCGCAACCTGCGGATGGATTCTCAGATGGACGGAACCCTTCTCATCACGATGCAGAAGGATCAGCCAGGCGTCGTCGCCGCTCTTGGCGCCGCTACCGGAAAGCTTGGCGTCAACATCGCGCAGATGGCGCTCGGACGCAATCTCCACGCCCCCAACGGTCTCGCCGTCAGCGTCCTCTCCCTCGACGGAGATCTCCCCGCCGAACTCATCAAGAGCGTCAAGGAGATTCCCGGTATCGAAGACGCGCTCGCCGCGAAGCTTCCCATGTGTTGCGAATATCCTTCGTGGCTCAATTGAGGTCGCGCGGTTCCCTTTTAGCTCTAGAGTTTAGCGTCGCTCGGATTTCCTCTCGCCGGGCGGCGCGCTTTTTTTCGCTCTCTTTTTTTGTCGCTTGAATCCTTCCCGGCGCGGTTGTATACTTATAAAAGCGGCTCTACGGAGTCTTTAACTTTTAACAATCTCCTCGTTTGTTTCACGAAAGGATGAGATATGCCCGCTGACGCTTCTTCTCCAATGTCGATGGAGCTACTGAAATTCGCCGGAACCGACGTCGACGCCCAGCCTTGGGACGTCGTCGTGACGGGAGGCGGTCCCGCGGGCCTAGCCGCCGCGATCGCCGCTTATGATCGCGGCGCCAAGCGCGTTCTCGTCCTCGAGCGCGAGCCGGAAATGGGCGGCGTTCTCAATCAGTGCATTCACAACGGGTTCGGACTTAAGCGTTTTTCGCAAGAGTTGACCGGCCCCGAGTACGCGGGGCGTTTTATCGACGAGTTAGCGAAGCGCGACGTCTTCGTGGCGCTCGAGGCGACCGCGCTTGAGATGAAGCGTTTTGAGGAAGAGAAGGACGCGCCGTTAGAGATCGCCGTCGCGTCCCCGACGCTCGGCTTTAAGCGCGTCAAAGCGCGCAGCGTCGTCCTTGCGACCGGATGCCGCGAGAGAACGCGCGGCGCGATCGGAACACCCGGCGATCGTCCAAGCGGCGTCTTCACCGCCGGCGCGGCGCAGAAGTACGTCAACCGCGCGGGAAAAATGGTCGGAAAGCGCGTCGTGATCCTCGGCTCCGGGGATATCGGGCTCATTATGGCGCGAAGAATGACCCTGGAGGGCGCGAAGGTTCTCGCGGTCGTCGAGCTCATGCCCTATTCCAACGGCTTGACGCGAAATATCGTCCAGTGCCTCGAGGATTTCAACATTCCTCTCTATCTCTCCCACACGATCGCGAAGATCGTCGGCAAGAGGCGCTTGGAGAAGGTCGTCGTCCAGAAGGTCGACGAAAAACGCGCCCCGATTCCCGGCACGGAATTTGAGATCGAATGCGACACGCTCCTCCTCTCCGTCGGGCTCATCCCCGAGAATGAGATCGCGCGTAGCGCCGGCGTCGTCCTCGATCGTCGCACCCGCGGCGCGAGCGTCGCTCAGACCCGCGAAACCTCTCTATCCGGCGTCTTCGCCTGCGGAAACGCCCTCCACGTTCACGACCTTGTCGACTTCGTTTCCGAAGAAGCCGAGCTCGCGGGCCGTTCCGCCGCCGAACGCGCTCTGGGGCTCTCCGCCCCCGCGACGCGTTCCCTCGAAGTCAAAAATGGGAACCGCGTCAATTACGTCGTCCCCCAAAGACTGACGATCGACGCCGCGAACGAGAAGCTCTCCTTCTTCCTGCGCGTCTCCTGCGTCTGCGTCGACAAGAAGCTCGTCCTCAAACAGGGGGAGAAGACCCTCAAAGAAATCAAACGACCGCGCGTCGCCCCCGCTGAGATGGAGCGCTTCTTCCTCGACGCCTCCGCCTTGGACTTCGATTCCAACGAACCGTTGACGATCTCTCTCGAAGACTGATCGCCGACGCTTACTTCCACTCCGACCTCTCGTCAAGATTGCGTATGACCGAAAACACGCCCAAACAGATTCGCGAACTCTCCAAAAGCATGATTAATAAGATTGCCGCAGGAGAGGTGGTCGAACGTCCCGCAAACGTCGTTAAGGAGCTCGTGGAGAACGCGATCGACGCGGGCGCGACGAGAATCGACGTCGAGATCGGCCCCGAAGTCAAGGATTTGATCAAAGTCGTCGACAACGGCTGCGGGATTCCACGCGACCAGATCCCCCTCGCGCTTTCGCCTCATGCGACGAGTAAGATCGCGGAGCCCGACGATCTCTTCCGCATCGCCACCCTCGGCTTTCGCGGCGAAGCCCTCGCCTCCATTACGGAAATCTCCCATCTGACCCTCACGACGCGAACCGCCGACTCTAACGAAGGCTCCGTCATTCGTTGCGAAGGGAGCGAATTCGGATCGATCGTCCCCGCGAGTCGCGCCGTCGGAACAACCGTCGAGGCGCGCGATCTCTTCTTCAACGTCCCCGTCAGACGAAGATTCATGCGCTCCGCCGTCGCCGAATACGGACAGATCAAAGAGGCGCTCGTACGCCTGGCGCTTCCTCATCCCGAACTCGCCTTCTCCCTGCGACGCAACGGAAAGATCGATTTCGATCTACCCGCCGTAAAGACGAAGCGCGAACGCCTCGCCAAGCTCTTCGGCGACTCCGTCGTGCGCGAGCTTCTCGAAATCGAGCCGCGCGAATCCGCCGGGGGAATCGTCCTCTCCGGATTCGTCGGAACCCCGAACCTCTCGAGAGGGACGAGCGCGATGCAATACCTCTTCGTCAACGGACGCTTCTTCAGAGACAAATCCTTAGGCGCGGCGCTCAAAAACGCCTATCAGGGGCTCCTCAAGCAAGGTTGTTTCCCCGTCGTCTTTCTCAATATCGACACGCCCCCCGATTTCGTCGACGTGAACGTCCATCCGACGAAGACGGAAGTGCGCTTCCTCGATTCCCAGACGATCTACTCGAAGTTCATGCACGGCGTCCGCGACAGATTGCTTGCCGTCAACAACGAGCGACAGATGACCCTCAAGGAAATCGCCGACGCCGCGGGGATTCCTCCCCTCATGGCGCCGCGCGCCGCCGAAGAGGCTCCCGATCCGGAGCGTCCCGCCGCGCTCGTCTCGCCCGGCGTTCGAAGCGCGGCGAACACGACGCCTCCTTCGCCCCCGACGCGGACGTCGCCGCCGCGCGTCCCCTCGGAAAATTCCGACGTCTCCGACAACCCCGACGCCCCCGAGCCCGTCAAGTCGAAATACGCCGCCGACGAAGACCCCCCGCGCGAAATCGTCTGCTGGATGGATCCCGAGCTCGACAATCCTCGCGACGCGATGGATCAAGCGAGCGGCGGAAATAAGCTCGCTTCGCTTCTGAAAAACTTCAACCGTCTCGCGGCGGAAAAACGCGCGAAAGCCGCCGATCCCAGCGTCGCGTTGAACGACGGCGCGCGCGAGAGAGACCTGGCGCGGGATCGCGACATATCCGACGGCGCAAGCGTTCGCCGCACGATCGACGCCGCGAACGCCGCGCTCGAAGAGGCCGCCGCCGTCGCCGCCGAGGAACGCGCCCGCGCAGAGGCCGCCCAGACGACTCGACTACTTCAGGGAAAGACCGCCGAATTCCGCAAATTCCCGAATCTCAACGATTCCGTCTCGTCCCGCGGCGCGAGAAAAGAGGACGTCGCGCTCCCCGCGAAGGAGCCTGAACGCGTCGTTCAGCACGAGGCCTTTACGCCCCCCGACGAGGCGTCTGAAGCGATATCCTTCGAACGCCGCCGCGAAAAGGCGATCGAGAACAACCGCCGCGGCGCGACCCTCGGCGACTTTGCGTCGCGCATCGTCGCGCTCACCTCCGACGGAAGGCCCGCCGTGCAACTATGCGACCGCTATCTTGTCATGGAGGCGCCCGACGGCGTCGCGTTCGTCGACCAGCACGCGTTGCACGAAAGGATACTCTTCGAAAAGCTCAAGGCGCGTTACGACGCCGGGAAGGTCGACGTGCAGACGCTCCTCGTTCCCGTCGTCGTCGATCTCGCCCCCTCGGAGTTCGCCTACGTCGTCGACAATAAGGCGCTCTTCGCCTCCATCGGACTCAACGTCGAGCCGTTCGGCGGTTCGAGCGTCGTCGTCAACGGCTACCCCGCGTGCATGCCCGGCGCGTCGGTTCTCGACGTCTTCCAGTCCGCGCTCAAGGCGCTCCTCTCGAAGCGCGACGACGCGAAGCTCTCCGACCTTGTCGAAGGCGCCTTGGAACAGATGGCGTGCAAAGCCGCCGTGAAGGCGGGGGACAAGCTCACCCCCGAGGGCGTCGGCGAACTCGTCGCGATGGCCGAAGAAGAGGTCATGGCGCACCATTGCCCGCACGGAAGGCCTGCGGTCGTCGTCCTCGCTAAAGACAAAATCGATCAGTTTTTCAAAAGAGATTAATCGCCGAAAGGCGCGCGATTTAAGGAAAGTTTATCCCAGATGATGAAAACGATCTGCGCGTTCCTCGTTCCCCTCGCCGTCGCGTTGGGGATCGTCGGATGCAACGCTTCGAAGAATCCTTATACGTACGAAATCCGCGGCTCCGTCGCCGTCGTTACGGGGATTAAGGACGATAAAGTCGTCGATTTGAAGATTCCCGAGATCCTGGGGGGAAAGCCCGTCGGCGTGATCGGCGCGCGCGCTTTTTGCGAGCGCCCCCTTGTGAGATTGGCGCTCATCCCCGAGACGGTCGAAGAGATCGAAGGGGGCGCGTTCCTCGGGTGCACGGGGATGAGCTCGGCGAATCTTCCTAAGAATCTGAAAAGGGTGGGGGACGGAGCGTTTTACGATTGTAAAAACCTCGTTTCCCTCACGGTTTACGGAACCTTGACGGAGATCGGAGAGAAGGCGTTTCCCAAGTCTGTGGAGTTGATCGGGCCCCCCGAGACGGTCGCGCAAAAGTGGGCGGAAGAGAACAGTATCCCGTATCGTCTCCTTAACGAGGAGGGCGATTCGGAGGATGAGGAGATCGAATGAAACCGGCCGCAGAAGAAGAGACGCAGGCGCAAACCCCCGTCGTGAAACGCTTCGACGACTTATCCGCGCGGGAACTCTACGAGATTTTGCGACTCCGCTCCGAGATCTTCGTCGTCGAACAGGACTGCGTTTATCAAGACGTCGACTATGTCGACTACCGCGCGTTGCACTTCATTCTCGCGCGCTTCGACGGAAAAGTCGACGCGTATCTTAGGCTCTACGAGAAGGACGAGGAACCGGGCGTTCTGTGGATCGGACGCGTCGTGACGTCGTCGCGTCGCAAAGGGCTCGGGTCGCGCGTTCTCGACGCCGCCCTTTCCTATATCCGCATCGCGCGAAAGAGGAAGACCCCGATCGTCGTTCACATCGAATCGCAATGCCAGGCGATGGGATTCTACGAGAAGTTCGGATTCCGCGCGATATCGGAGCCCTTTATCATGGATCAGCTTCCGCACGTTAAGATGGAATTGCGTCTCGATTGACAAAGCCCCTTGAAACTTGGCGTTTTGGGATATAATGGCGTGCGTTTAATTTGATTGAACGCACGATATGACTCCTTCTGAAACGACAGAGCTCTTCGCTCACGAAAGTATAAAACGAATTCTTTTTAGGCTCGCGCCTCCCGTGATGCTCGCGCAAACGATCCAGGCGTTTTACAGCGTCGTCGACTGTCTCTTCATCGGTCGCGCGTCGGAGACGGCGCTCATGGCGCTCTCGATCGTCTTTCCTCTGCAGCTTCTTATGCTCGCCTTCGCGGTCGGCGCGGGGGTCGGCGTCAATGCGCTCATCGCGGCGAAGCTTGGGGAAGGGGACGAACGCGCGGCGCGGGAATACGCGGGCGTGGCGACGCCCCTCGCGTTCGTCATGTGGATTCTCTTCGCCGTCGCGACGTGGGCGTGCATGCCGCAATACGCCGCGGCGCAGACGCGTTCCCCACTCGTCGTGCGCGACGTCTTGATTTACGGAAGATTCGTCTGCGTCGGAAGTCTCGGGATCTTTCTCGAAAGCATGTGGACGAAGATTTTGCAAGCGGAAGGGGACATGCGAACCCCGACCGTCGCGCAGATAATCGGCGCCTTCGTCAATATCGCGCTCGATCCTATCTTGATCTTCGGGCTCCTCGGCGCGCCTCGACTCGGGCTCCTTGGCGCCGCGATCGCGACGGTTCTCGGGCAGGTCGTCGCCGCCCTTATCGTTATGAAGGGGGGATGGCGTCCTTCCCCCGGATGGCGCGTCTATCCGCGCGCGGTGAAGAACATCTTCCGAATCGGCTCCCCGAATATTCTTATGCAGGCGGCGTACACCCTCTATATTTTCGGGCTCAATATGATCCTGGCGACCTTCTGCGACCAGGCGGTGACGGCGCTGGGAATCTACTACAAGTGGCAGACCCTCGTCTTCATTCCTCTAGGCGCGATGCAGACGTGCATCGTTCCCGTCGTGAGCTTCAATTACGCCGCGCACTCCTTCCTGCGGTGCAAGCAGACGGTGCGTTGCGCCGTCCTCACAGGATGGCTCCTCATGAGTTTGGGAACGCTGGCGTTCATTGCGATTCCTGAACAGTTGCTCCGCGTCTTCACGACGGACGAGCTCGTCGTGGAGATCGGTCGCGTCGAGTTCTTCTTCGTCGGATTGAGTTTCTTCCCTCTGGTGACGTCGCTGACCTACCCGGTCTTCTTCCAAGCGGTCGGGGCGAGTTTGCGTAGCGCGGCGCTGACGATTTTGCGCACCGTCGTCCTCTTCGTCCCTCTTGCGTACCTCTTCTCCCGCTTCGGACTCGACTGGTTCTGGCTAACCTTCCCCGTCACGGACGGAATTACGAGTCTTGTCGGTTTTTTTCTCTATCGTCGCTTTTTCCGGCGAGAAGCGCAAAGCGGTCGACAGAAAAGGGTTGCCGCGTGATCTAACTCTTACGGACGAAAATTTATCTTCAATATTAGTTTGTTGCATGTTATAAATGTTGACGCCGATTATTTTGCTTTGTATAACTACATCTAGCGCGGTTCTCAACCGCTTAGGCCGAGTTTTAGCGTCGTTCGTAAACGACATGACTTTTTATATAACATAATCTTTAGGAGATTGAGCTATGGATTCTCGATTGAATCGATCCTCAAGCGTCCTAAGGCCCGTCGGCTTTACGCTTGTTGAACTTCTTGTCGTTATCGCCATCATTGGCATTTTGATTGGTCTCTTATTACCCGCGGTTCAAGCCGCGCGCGAAGCCGCTCGCCGTATGCAATGCACGAACAACCTCAAGCAGTATATGCTCTCCGTGCACAACTATCACGACGTGAACGGCGTCATGCCCGCGTCGAAATTCAATTTCCACAACTACAACATCAACCAGTATGATTACGACTGGGCGTACGGCGGCTACGTTTGCGGGGTCGTCGCGCTTCTTCCTTTCATGGAACAGCATGCGCGTTACGACGCGATCTCGAGCCATGCGAAGCGCGCGCCGGAGCAGACCTGGCCGTGGGATAGAACGGAGCCCTTCACCTCGAAGCTCCCGACTTTGGCGTGTCCCTCCGACGCGGGCGCTTCGCAACCGTCTCCCCACCTGAGCAACGCGCGTAAGAGCTACTGCATGAGTCTCGGCGACGGAATGTGGCACAACAATCGTCCCGACGCGGCGGAAGGCGCGAGCGCTAAGGTCGACTCCCGCGGGTTCTTCGCGCCTTTCGCGTGGAGAAACCTCTCCTTCGTCACCGACGGAACGAGCAACACCGCCGCGGTTAGCGAGATGGTCGGCGACGCCAACTACTCCACTAAGGTCAAGGGCGGTATCTATCGTACCAGTTCGCTCCACGACGGACGCGCTATTCCCGCTCCGTGCTTAACGGAAGCGGTTTCCGTCAACGATCCGAACACCCTGAATTCCGGCTCCGACACTTGGCGCGCCCTCCTCTGGACCGACGGACGATCCCCCAACGCGTGCTTCACCACCGTTCTTCCGCCGAACTCCCCCGTGTGCATCTACACGTGGCCTAATATCCACAACTTGGCGTGGGGCGTTTTCTCCCCGCAAAGCCACCACTCCGGCGGCGTGAACGTCGGTATGGGGGACGGCGCGGTTCGATTCGTCAGCGATACGATCGACAGCGGTTCTCCCAACCAATATGGCGTTACTTCCGGCAAATCCCCCTACGGCGTCTGGGGCGCCATGGGAACTCCGCAAGGGGGCGAATCGGCTTCTATCTGAGTCGCGCGCGCTTGACGATCTTATAATAAAGGGCCTCTCTCGATCTGCTTTCCTTCGAGAGAGGCCCTTGAACTTTTCATTCGCGTCGATTACGCGCGTCATCGCACGTAGGTGTTTTGCAGAACGCGTTCGCGTCCGTAGTTCGGGTCTTTGATCATCGAGATCGCGAACCATCCGCGCGAAACGCGGCACAGACCGAGCGCAAGCCCCGCGAAGCGTTCGTCGTGCGCCATCGCCGCGACGCGAAGCTCCAACGGACGTTGCGCCTGGAAGATCTTCGAGAAGACCGTTCGGATCGGAATCTGTTCCATCACGCTCGTCGGCCCGTAGAGTTCGATCGCGCCGTCGCGAACAAGCGTCGGGTAGTCTTCTTCCGAAAGGGTTGGACGATACGCCGCCTGAACCTCGATATTCTCCCACGATTTCTTGCCGAGCGTCATTTCGTCGAAGCGCAGGACGACGCAGACGCGATCTTCGAAGAAGCGCACCGTGATCGGATCCGCCTTCGCGAAGGTGTAGCTCAGCTCCGAGTCTTCGATTTCCACGTTCTTCAACTTCGGTTTGTTCAGACGATCCGCGACGAAATCGAGCGTTTCGCGCGGCGTCATCTTTCGCCCTCCAAGGTCGAGCTGACCGAGGAAGGAGTTGATCGACGATTCATGAATTTTCACGTCCGCGAACGCTCCTTGAAGCGTCGGCGGTTCCGTCGACTGGCAACCGAGCGCGTAGTCCGTTCCAAAGCGCATCGACGCGAGAAGCCAATCTTCCGTCGTGCGCGAACGCTGCGTCTTGAGGGAGAGTCCCAAGTTCGCCATATTCTTGAAGAAGCCGTTGCGAAGTTGCGCGTTGAGCGCGTCGAAACGTTCGTTCGATTCCTGCTCGAATCGCGCGCGCGTCTCTTTCACGATCTTCGCTTCCGACTCCGCTTCGATCGCCGTCTGTTGCGACTGATACTGGCTTCGCGTCAGACCGCGCGCCAAGTCGCCGACAAGGGGAACGAAGTCTACCCCCGTTTCAACCGCGTTGAGGCGATTCGACGACGCCGCCGTCACCACCGCGAGGGAGTACGCAACCCCCGTGTCGCGCCATTCGAGCGTCTTGCGACCCCGATAATTCGCGTAGCTTTCGTTATGCAGCTTCGCGCTGAAGACCGCGCTGCTCGTATTCGCGTGAACGCGACCCGTGATATTCAAATCCATGAGCAACCGTTCCGGATCCGGGCGCAACTTGATCGACACCTGGGTGTCGACGCGGCGTTGACCCACGACCGGGTTGTTCAAGATCGTCTCTTGAACGACGGCGAACTCGGGATCCCTAACGGGCAGAAGGCGGTTGATGAGCGCTTCGGAGACGTACGCTTTGACGTTCGGGTTGTCGTAGATCACGTCGACGGCGCGACCGTAGAGACGACATACTTCCGACTGCGACGTCGTCATTCTCAGCGCGAGTTGTTGGAGAGAACGACCCGCTTGACTTCCCGCGACGTTTTCGTAATGCTCGAACGCAAAGAGTAGCGCTTCGCCGTTAGTCGCGTCCGCCGCCATCCCGAGGATGAGGCTCGCCCACGACGCAAGGATCGGCTTCTTGAAGAGCGCGCGTTGCTGTTCGGTCATCGGGGTCTTTTCGATCTTATACGCGATCGCGTTGATGCGATCTTGCAAGAATCGGAGCCGACGTTCGCGTTCAAACTCGACCTTGCTCGCGTCGACCGGAATGCTCATCGCGTCGAGATAACGATCCGCGACGTTCGACTGCGCGTACTCGCGCAAATACCCGTCGCGCGCGTTCTTCGAATTGACGCGCCGCGGCGCCGTCGTCGCGCCGCGCTTTTGCGCGGGAAGTTCCAGCGCCTGTTCGAGTTCTTTGACGAGCGCGTCCACGTCGAAGCTCGTGCGCCAACTCTGACCGTTGGCCGAGTCCCCGAAGAATTTCCGCACTTCGAGCGTCGAGGAGAGAAGGAGCTTCATTTCGTCGACGTTGAACGGTTCAGGAATGAGGAGCTCGCCGCGTTCGCGCGCTTCGAAATAATCCGCCGCGCGATCCCACAGGAAGACGCGTCGTTCCATCGCGTTCTTAAACGCGTCGAGAAGCTCGACCCTCTGCGCAAGCGTGTAGCGCGACGATAAGAGGGGCGCGTCTTCTTGAGACGCCCACGGATTCCTTTGGCTCTTTTCCTGCGCGTCCGCCGCCGTCAATTTCTCTTTGATCGCGTCCGCGTCTTCGAGCTTCCGCGCGAGTTCGTCGATGATCGTCCGCGTCTGCGACGGCGATTCCGCGAGCGTCTCTAAGATCGATTCCACGTCTTGAAGGATCGATTCCGTCCATTCGTACGTCGGATCGTAATCGATAAAGAGGGATGTGTACGGATCTAGCGCGATGAAACATTCGTCAGAGACGGTCGGCACGTCTTCGTATTCCTCTTCTTCCGCGTTTTCGACGATCGCGCCTTCATTGAGCGCGTCGTCCTGCGTGTCGTCGTAAGGATCTCCTTCGCGCGCGTACTCTTCGACGTCGTTCAAATCGAGGGTTTTTTCCTTGCCGTTCGCGTTTTGAGAACCCGCGTCCACGAGTTTGCTCGAGTACGCCGAGGAATTAAAGGGCCCCGCGGGATCGATTCGTTTTCCAAATTGCGCTTCCGCCGTCGCGGCGCGATCCCCATACTGCGTGTTCAAAACGGCGATCTCGGGTGTTTTCGCGGCGCTTTTCTTCGACGCGGGATTCTTGGCGGTCGGTACGACGGAGGCGTTGCGGGTCGCGGGGGCGCTTTGTTTCAGGGGGGCGTCGTAGTCGAGGAGCTCTTCGTCGACGTCGAGGTCGTCTTCATTTGCGGCGGCGGCTTTCGTCGGCGCGGCGAACGGACGCGTGAGCCCGTAGGTAACGCGACGATCGGCGAGAAGCTTCGCCTGGTATTTGTCGAGCGTTTCCGCGGTCGAGGCGAGCTCGCGCGGCGCAGGTTCGACGGCGTTCTTTGTCGTCGACGCGGGGGGCGCGGCGGCAGTCGGATCGAGCCCGAGAATTTCGCCGAGTACTCCCTGTTCCACGGACGTTTGCGGCGCGGCTCCGTCGCGCGACGCCGTCGCGTCTTTGCCGTAACCGAGCGAGACCGTAAGACAGAAGAGAAGAAGCGCAAAAGAACGCGTGGCGACCCGCGTCGACGTCCGTTCCTTCTCCACGCTTTTTATCTGACTCCGTTCCATCCTAATAATCAACCCTCATCCTAATAAATCGACTCAAACGCGCGACTTGACAGAACGCGCGCTATTCATCTTTATCGGCGGTCAATGCGCCGCGCATTACACTTTTTTTGTTTCGATTGCGCGGATTGAAACGGTTGTAACGGCTTGAGAGCCAGGCTCTTCCGTGGGGCGTCGCTTGTTTTTTTTATCGATTTTGTTACAATACCGACGACGCTTGGCGGGTCGCGCCGGGCTTTGTGAGAATTTTAAGAGGCGCGGTTGCGCGTTCATAAGCGAAAGGGATAAAAGAAGATGAAGGTTAAGAAGTTTGGCGTCGTCGGATGCGGGATGATCTCGAGATTTCACGCGCGCGCGATTCGCGAAATCGGCGCGGAATTGGTCGCTTGTTACGACCGATTGCCGATTGGCGCGGAACGTTACGCCGAAGAATTCGGCTGCAAGGCGTACCATGACTTTCAAGATTTCCTGAAGGATCCCGAGATCGAAGTTGCTACGATCTGCACCCCTAGCGGCGCGCACCTCGACCCCGCGGTCGCCGCCGCGAAGGCCGGAAAGCACGTCATTGTGGAAAAGCCCCTCGAAGTGACCGTCGAGCGCTGCGACGAGATCATCGACGCGTGCGAAAAGGCGGGCGTCGTCCTCTCGACGATCTTCCCGAGCCGATTCCATCAGTCGAGCATCCTGCTCAAGCAGGCGATCGAAGCGGGACGTTTCGGCAAGCTGACGTTGGGGGACGCGATCGTTAAGTGGTATCGCACCCAGCAGTATTACGACAGCGGCGTTTGGCGAGGCACGTGGAAACTTGACGGCGGCGGGGCGCTCATGAATCAGGCTATTCACAGCGTCGACCTTCTCCTTTGGCTTATGGGGGGCGTCGATCAAGTCTCCGCGACTTGCGGGCTCGTCGCGCATGAAAATATCGAAGTCGAAGACGTTTGCGTCGCCTCTTTGCGCTTCAAGAACGGCGCGCTGGGACTCCTCGAAGCGACGACCGCCGCTTATCCGGGGTACCTCAAGCGTATCGAAACGCACGGGGACAAGGGTTCGGCCGTGATTGAAGAAGAGGATATCGTGAAGTGGGACTTCGCGGAGCCCGCGGAAGGCGACGCCGCGATTCGCGAGATGATGGCGAGCAAACTCACCGCGACAGGGGGCGGCGCGGCCGACCCCGCGGCGATCGGGCACCAGGCGCACGCGAAGCAGTTCAAGGACGTTCTCGACGCGATTGAAAACGGACGCAAACCGTTCGTCGACGGCTACGAAGGGCGCAAGAGCGTCGAAGTCATCTGCGCCGTCTACAAGGCCGCTCAGACCGGCGCCGCCGTTAAACTCGCATAAGTCGCTAGTGGCGTTGGCGACGATTCGATCCTCGTCGACTGCGCTCCCAATACTCAGCGACCCGACGCGCGACGCTCCAACGTCGCGCGTTTCTTGTTTCATTCGTCTCGACGTTCTAACCTTGAGGACTTCCATCATGTCCTCTTTCGATTTCAAAAAAGAGTTTAAGGATTTGTACAAGGCGACGAAAAAGCCGGTGGTCGTCGAGCCCGCAACCGCCAAATTCCTCGTCGTGCGCGGAAAAGGGGGAGCTTAACTACTTGCTCGCGCTCCGGTTCCCCGAGCGCGTCGATCAAAGCGTCCTCGAATGGGCGCGCGTCTGACCGGGGCATAAACAAACGGCGCCTCTCTGGATCGATCCGGAGGGGGCGCCGTCTTTCGATAACGGGCGGCTGATCTGCTATTAATTCTATTGCGCCGCGTTTGGCGTCGACGACGTCGGCGTATGGAACGAAACGTCCCCTTCCACGCCGTCCTGGGAAATCGCCGCGACCCGATAGAAATACTTGGCGCCCTCGGTCGGTCGCGCGTCGGTATCGCGATAGGAGGCCGTCTCCGCCGTTGCAATCGGCGCGTAGACTCCCGTGTTTCGAACGCTGTCGCTACCGTCGTCTAGGCGACGATAAAGGACGTAGCGCGCCGCGTTTTCCACCGGCTCCCACGTAACGACGACCGCGTCCTCTTGCCGAACCGCTTGCGCGTTCTTCGGCGCGTCCGGGAACGCCGGGAAGTTTTGAATCACATATTCCGCGCTTGGCTCCGTCGCGAATTCGATCGTGCTCGCGTC
Source organism: Paratractidigestivibacter sp. (assembly GCA_963628165.1). Classification (GTDB taxonomy): domain Bacteria; phylum Planctomycetota; class Planctomycetia; order Pirellulales; family Thermoguttaceae; genus RUG369. The sequence goes on from CAVGEG010000054.1 coordinate 17,555, forward strand.
GAGCGTCTGATACGCGACCTGCTCCCCGTTCGATTCCACCGTCGCGCGGGAAACCCCCGGATAACGGAGGCGACAAAGCTTTCCGCTCCCCGATCGAATCGCCAGACGGTTCAGACGCCGCGCGCTCCATTGCGCGTCGACCTCAAAGTTGCCGCGCGCTTTGAGTCCCGTAAAGGAGCCTTCCGCCCATTCCTTCGGTAGCGCGGGGAGAGGTTCGAGATAGCCCTGAGAGCTCTGGATCAGCATCTCCGCGACGCCGCCGGTATACGCGCCGTTCGCTTCCACAGTCGTCTCGTTGACGATCTCCAAATTGAAGAGATTCGGCATGACCGTCCCGCTTGCAATGTAGAAATTTAGGCGTCGGTAAGCGTCTTCCGACAAGCCCATCCTGGCGTAGAGACACACGTTTTGCGTAATGCTCCAGCCGACTTTTTCCTGCCCGCCGACGTTGCGTCGACTCAACGATTCGTACGCCGCCAGCATCAATTCGGGCGTCTGATCCGTGATGAGGTTGGCGGGATGCAGCGTCAAAAGGTGCGACATGTGGCGATGATGCGGATCGCCGATATTCCCCCCTTGCGGCCATTGATTATAACGGTCTTCTTCGCGCCATTCTTTCAGCTGGCCGTCCGCGCCGATTTTGAACGGCTCGACGCGATTGCACGTCTCTTTTAGCGCCGCGCGGAATTCTTCGTCGACGTCGAGGATTGCGCTCGCTTCGATCACCGTCTGCATCAGCCAGTAAGAGAGCGCCATCTCGAAGGTCGTCCCGACGCCGAATCCGCTATGTTCGCACGAAATCGACGGCGCGACGACAAGTTCTCCCGACGCCGGATCCTCGACCATGATACTCTGATAGAATTTCGCAAGATCCCTCATGATCGGATAAATCTGCTTGAGGACGTCGCGATCCTGCGTAAATTCGTAGTATTCCCAGAGATTGTCGCACATCCACGCGGACGTCGCCGGACCGTACCCCCAGCAGAGCCCCGACCCCGGCGCGGTATGCCCGAACGCGTTGGAGATCGTGTGCGCGATCCACCCGCCGTTCTCCACTCCATAATGCTCCTTGGCGGTAACGCGCCCCGGTTCGACAAGGGAGTCCATGAATTTGACGAGCGGCTGACCCGTTTCTTCTAAATTCGTGACGAACGCCGGCCAGTAGTTCTGCTGTAAGTTGATATCGGTATGGTAGTCGCTCTGCCACGCCGGCCAGTTTTGATCGCACCAAATACCGCGCAAATTGGGGGGGAGGGAGTCGCGAGAAGACGCGATCAGAATATAGCGTCCGAACTGAAAAAGGAGCGTCTGGAGATATTTGCTCTCCTTGGTTCCGGATCGATAAGCGCGTATGAGCTCCTCGGCGGGAAGATTGCGATCTTCCTGGTCGCCAAGGTCGAGAGTCGCTTTGCTGAAGAGCGCCTGATAATCTTCCATATGTCGCGCAAGAAGGGTCGCATAGCTTTCTTGCGCCGCCGATTCCACCGCGGCTTCCGCGCGGCGCGCCGCTTCCTCGCCGTCAGGATCGTCGTTGGCAAGATAGTCGCAGTCCGGCGTCTGGAAAGACTCCGTCGAGACGATATTTTCATGCTCCGACTGGTCGTAGTTGGTCGCCGCCGACATGAGGAGGAGCACGTCTTCCCCGTTCTTTACCGTGAGGACGCTCCCGTCGGCGGAAATATCCGCGCCTGGCGCCACGACTTTGATCTTCGCGACGAAAGACATTTTGCTGTCCTTGAGTTTCCCGCGGTACGTAAGCGTGTCCTTTTGAGCGACAACTTCCGTCGTACGACCGTCGTTGTTCGATCGACCGTTGGGTTGCTTCGTATTCTGCAAATTGTTTACCGTGAGCGAAAAGCCGATCGCGTCCTTCTGGTCGGCGGTAAGACGCGCCGCCATAATGTTCCCCGGATAGCTGCAGAAGTACTCGCGCTGAAACTTCACACCCTTATTGGAATAGGAAACGCGAACGACCCCGTCGGTGAAATCTAGCTCGCGATAGTAATCGCTGGGAACCTCTCCCGCCACATACGCGTTTGAGCCGGAGAAATCCATCTCGAGCTGACCCATGTTGCGGTACGTTCCGTATTCCGCCTGGGAGCCCTCGTAGCGACCCAACACGCCCCCCGCCATGCTGTTAGCCTTTCCGATATTCCCGGCAAAGAGCGCTTCTCGGATCGCGGGGAGATTCAAATACGCGTCCTTTTTATTGCCGCCGGCATAGTTTCCGCCGTCAGTCTTCGGCCCGCCGTCCCAAAGGGTGATCTCGTTGAAATTGACGATTTCGACGTCGGTATACCCCAAGATCATGCCCCCGATTCGACCGTTCCCGATCGGCAAACCTTCGTCGCGCGACGGGGTCGCCTTATTGTCGGCGTTGAAGATTCGCGCCGGCGTCTTGTACCAGATCTTTAAATGGTCGTCGTTTCCCCTTCCTTCGCCAGCTCCTTGGGCGACGAGAAATCCGGGCGTCAAAACGGAAATCGTCGTTGCAAGCGCCAAAATCAAACGCGTTGTTTTGCTCATTGCCGAAACCTCTTTATTCACATGACTTACGGACGTTTATCGCGCGGCGCCAAACGCTCCGCGTATGATAAGCGCCTTCTGCGCGAAGCCTTTTAGTAAAGTCGTTGTCGCTACCCCTTTAGTATATCCGAAACAAAAGCGCCTTCCAACCTCGGCGACGCGTTTTTGTACAATAATTGCGCGTTCGACGCGAGGAAGAGGGACGCGTATTCGTTTTCAGAGGCCTCGACGGGGCGGTTTAAATCAAGCGTTGGCGCTGATTAACGTCCTTAGACGAGGGGAAATCATGATCGGGCCGACGCTTTGATAAAAGAGAAAAACGGCGCGACCTTTGCGATCGCGCCGTGGAATCAACGCCGTTATTTCTTGACTGTTATTTCTTGCCGAAGAATGTGCGCATGAGTTTGCCGAGAAGACCGGGCGCCTTCTCTTCGTCGGGGGCGTCGACCTTCTCGGGTTCCTTCTCCTTCACGTCCGCGGATCCTTTCGGGGCGTTGAGATCGGGGAGGAAATCCTTTTGCGCGCGCGTCGCCGCAGGCTGAGTTCCCGTGACGGAGAGGAGACGGTTGAAGCTTTCGGTCAGTTCTTCGTCATACTCCGCATGAGGCTCCTTGTTCGACGCGTTCTCGGCGTCGTTGAGGCGCGCCCCTTGGAAAGGCGCGTCGCCGGAATGTCGCGGACGCGGCTTCTCGGCGTCGGGCGCGGGATCCATCTTGACGCCGGGGATTTCCGTGCCGTCGGGGGCGGTGAAGAACTCGGGGGAGGGAATCGCGACGTCGTCGTCGACGCGTTTGGCGGCGGGCTGCGGCTTGGGAGGCTGCGCCTGAGGTTTGACGGCGGGCTGCGTCTTGGGGGGCTGCGCCTGAGGTTTGGCGG
>CAVGEG010000055.1:0-7414 GCA_963628165.1 Paratractidigestivibacter sp.
CCTTTTCGCAATCTTTTACAATAGCGGAATAACATTAGGCGCTTCTCCCAACCACTCCAAGCAGCAGTGGACGCCTACATCCACTCAGCGGAATGTCGCGCCCCTAATGAAAGGCGCGACCAGCGCAACTCCTGCTACTCGCGCTCTCCTAAAACCGCTTGTGTTAGATAAAACCGGTAATTTTGCTACCGAGCGCGTAGAGCCTTTGTCAGGAGCCCCCGGGACTTCATCAGTCGATCAAGCTCTGTCCTATTTAAAGGAGGGAACGGATCTTTTAGACGCCAATCGGTGGCTTGAAGCTAAAAAGACATTCGAAAGGGCGTTGCGATCATATCCTAACGATATGAGGTTGCAATCAGCCTTTTCGGAAGCGCGACGACGCCATGAAATTTCTGTTCGATATCAAGATTCGTCTTTTGCCAACCTAGCTTCCAGCGTATCCATTTCCACGCTTTCGGAATTGTTTGACGACGTATTCCAGAATTTAGAGCAATTCCACGTCGACCACCCGGGCCTTGCGCAACTTTATCAGCTGGGTCTTGCAGGAATAGGAGACGCCTTGGAGGAAGAGAATTTCTACAGCCAAAACAAAATCTCTCCTATCTTCCGAGCCAAAGCTTGCGAAGCTTTTAAAGCGTTTCAAAACGATGAAATTTATAACGAGATCCGTTCAAAAGCCGACGTTAAAACCCTCGTTTGGAAAATTGCCCAAAAACTCAGTCAAGAAGCCAATATTCCAGAGACGGCGATTATTTCAGAATTTTTGTGTTCTTGCGTCTGTTCTTTGGATGCGTATTCGTCTTCTCTAACCCCAATGCAAGTCGACGACGTCTTCTCGATAATAGACGGTCGATTCGTTGGAATTGGCGTTGAATTAAAAACGGAACGTCCGACCAAAATCATACGAGTCATTCCCGGAAGTCCAGCGGAAAGCGCAGGGCTTAGGGAAGGCGACGATATACGAGAGATAAACGGCGTTACCACCCAAGGTTTATCGAGTAGTGAAATAGGATCGCTCCTTCAAGGAAAGGAAGGAGAAGTAGTGTCGCTTCTCGTCCAAAAACCGGGCGACAAAATTCAAAAACTACTTGTTTCGAGGCGTCCGATCGTAGTTCCCAGCGTCGAAAAGATTCACGTTTTGGAGACCGATGGGAAAATAGGGTACGTGAAAATATCTTGTTTCCAAAAGAATACGACTCAAGAGCTTGTATCCGCAATCAATGAATTGTACAAGCAACAGATTTCGTGTCTCATCATCGATCTAAGACAAAATCCAGGAGGCCTCCTCCAAGAAGCGATTAACGTTTCCGACCTTTTCCTTCCCAAGGGAATTATTGTGCAAACGCAGGGGCGTAATGGTTACCATTCATTCAAAGCCCAATCTCAAAACCAGTTCAAGATCCCTTTACTGTTGCTCGTTGACTCGAACAGCGCCAGCGCCGCTGAAATTTTTGCGGGCGCAATGCAAGATAATAATCGCGCGGTTATTATTGGCGAAGCCAGTTACGGTAAGGGAACGGTGCAAGCGATCGTGCAATTATCAAACTCGGCAAACCAGATCAGGCCTATTGCAGGACTGAGAATTACGACTGAGAAATTTTACTCCCCTAAAGGAAGAGCTTACGCCGGGGTCGGGATAACGCCAGACATTGAAGTGTCAGCGCCCGAAGCGATTCTAAGCCGAAGCGATTCTCGAGTCCATATTCAACAGTCTGACATAGTTCCTAAATACGCGGATAAATTCGACTATTCGACAGCTTCTTTACAAAATGGCGAGCAAATACTTGGAAATGGGTATCTCCCTAAAAACCGCACCCGAAACAAGGAAATCGACGACGATCCTTATTTAACGCGCGCCGTGTTAGAAGCTAGAAGAATGACGCTGTCAGGCGCCTCAACTCGCTGAAGCAATTTATCCCTATCCCATTAAGATAGTTGGCGTTATAGGAAGCGCCAACTATTTTTTTACGGTCAAATTTCTCTCTTTTAAATTCCGGCAAGATTGGCTATAAGGGTAAGGGAAAAATTAGCTTGATAGAGAGATAACATATGAATATCTATACCAGATATGTCCTGAAACAAGTCGGCGTCCGACTATTTTTTCTTTTAATTGCAGGGACTATTATCATTTTCGTCGGTTTTATCTCAAAGATTATCAGCGAAGGCCTTCCTCTCGGAATCGTATATCGATTACTAAAACCTTTTTTCATTTCAAGCATCGCCTATTCGATGCCAATCGCTTCCGCGTTTGCAGCGGCCTTGGCCACTTCAAAAATGGTTCAACGTCACGAAATCATCGCTTTTCGCGCTGTTGGAATCCCTCTATGGAGAGTCCTGTTCCCCGTATTCGTCGTCATGACTGTGCTTTGCGTTCTATGGGTCAAAATCAATGATTTGACAACTTCAAAAATACGGGTGCAAATGAATCAAGAAATCGTCCAATCTGTTGAGAATATGATTATATCTCAGCTAAAAAAGAACCGTACTTTCACCGATCCCAACAATCAAGTCATAATCAAAGTCGCCGACGTTAATGAGGACGGAGAGCTCCTCTTCCCTGACTTCCGAGATAAAAAGACCAATAGCCATCTAAAAGCGGAAAAGGGAAAACTGGAGTTTCAGAAAAGCGACTCCGGAAAATTCATGCTTTCAATCGTACTTATGAATGGAGAGGTTGAAAGTACGGACAACAAAATAAAATGTCTCTGGGCTCAAGATAAGCAGTTTGACATACCTTTACCTGACGTTTTTCAAAAACAGGATCGCGTGGATCCTTCTTTGACTCAAATAAAAGAAGCAATCGCGAATTTAAAAGTGGAACGAGCCTTCTATCATCGTCAGATGGCCGCGCAACTAAGCTTCTCTCTTCTCTGCGGTAACGTCGCCGAGACTTCTGTGGGTAAGTGGCAACATCGCCTTGGGAGGGAAAACTATCTACAACGCCAATACAATATCTACCGAGTCGTTTCACCTAGAATTTGGTCCAACAGCTTCGCCGCCCTATTTTTTATGTATGCCGTTATCCCACTACTCATTTTTTGTCCGATCGTGAGGATAGGACGTCTTGAACTAAAAGAATCTCTCACGATGTTCCTCCATCCCTTTGTCATCATCTTCATCGGTTACGCGGTTTATAACGTCTTCTACAGTAACGCTAAAGGGGGCGACGTCCATCCATACTTCGTCTGGTCGGGAAATATAGTCCTGGGAATGATTGGCAGTTACTTCTGGTCTAAGATCGGATAAACGTCTTGCCCTTACGACGATTTATTACTCCAAAAATCAGCGGTAAAACTCGTCCAATATTTGGAACCATCGCTCTGCGCTCTTACACGTAACGAACTCCATTCGAAGGCGCTCCGAATCCGGATGCAGTTTCGAATAGGCCACGCCGAATTTTCTCATTACAGTCGTCGCGCGACCTTCGCCGTATAAACCGAGAACGGCTTGAAAATGAGACGCAATCGTTTCCTTCTGTTCTAAAAGCGTTGGGGGAGCGGGGATTTTCCTCCCCTCTATGGCCGCCTTTGTTTGGGAAAAAAGCCACGGATTACCGATGATCCCGCGCGCCAAAGCAACACCGTCGACTCCGGTCTCGCGCATGCGCTTGATAACCGTTTCTGCCGAGAAAAGGTCTCCGCAACCAATCACTGGGATATTAGGACAATTTCTTTTATGCGCCACAAACTCTTTGACTTTCGCCAAAAAATTCCAATCCGCAGTCCCTTGATACCTTTGAACAACGGAGCGTCCATGCACGGCCACTCCGTCGATTCCTATGTCCAGCAAGCCTCCCAATATCTCCCAAAAAGCGTCTTGAGATTCTTGAGAATCGTCGTATCCACGTCTCAATTTTACTGTCACAGGAACGTCGGCAGGGAGCGAATTTCGAACGTTTTTCGCAATTCCTAACGCACACTCAGGATCCGCCAGAAGGTAACCGCCGCGACGTTTACCTATCACTTTCTTAACGGGACACGCAAAGTTTAGATCGATAATATCAAATCCAAATTCGAGAAGTCGCTGAGCCGCAAGTACGAATTCTTCTGAACTCGACCCCATCAGTTGAGCCCCTGCAGGTTTATCCGTATCTCTAACAGATAAATAAAGTCGCGCTTTAGACCTCTTCGACACCTCGAGGATAAATTGGTCTAAAAAGACTTCACAGAGGGCAAACGAGGCGCCAAATTTCAGCGCAAGTCGACGCATAGGAGCGTCCGAATAACCAGACAGCGGAGCTTGGATAAGCGGCGTCTTAAAAGAAAACCTACCGATTTTTAGAGGCGGAAAGAGAGGGGTACTCATTCAAGCTCCGATCTACATCTACAAATATCATCAAATCTGAACTAAAGCATTTACTCGTTACAACCGATACAAGAAGAAGAGAAAGTCATTGTTGTAGGCTTTCTCTAACCTGTATAGGCGAGGAGGAAGGTGACAGGTCTTGATTTTAATATATTGAGAGGCTCCTGCAAAGGTGAACGAACCGCTCGACCTACGCCATCATTCCAGTCTATTTGTCAAGTATGCTTTATCCTTATGGATGGACAGTTCAATAAAGGTAGGAACCACGATGCTACGGAGATTATTGTTATTTATATCTCTTTTCGTTATGGCGTATTCTTTTGGGGATTTGAGCGCGGTGGCGGTCGCTGGATCTTCTTTGTTGACGTCTAAAACAGAAAAAGTTGACGCCGATCCTAAAAAGGATTACTTCCTCACCGAGTCGGCAGGCAACTGGTTTGTCATGGTGAAAAAGTTTTCTGGAGACAACGCGGCATATCAGGCTAAACGCCTTGTATACGAACTCCGAGCTTCCTACAAGATGAAGGCGTATGTTTTCAAGTATGATCCAGACCAAATGGAAATGGACGCTCTGGCTCAAAAAGTTGGAAAGACGAAAAAATTCCACTATCAAACGGCGCGCGCCGTAGAATACGCCGTGTTGGTCGGCGGCTTTCCGACTGGAACAGATCCGGCCCTACAAAAGACGTTGGAAAGCATCCGCAAAAGTTCTCCGAAATCACTACAAAACGACCCGCTAAGCAAACAAGCGGCGGAACGGTTTAAACTGAGAGCTAAGCAGGATTCAAAATATGCGGGATACGGAGCCCTTGGCGGCGCAACGCCGGTTCCTAACCCCCTCCTCCCGATTGAGTATTTCAATCACAAGGGGATTGTCGATCCCTTTATCGCTAAGTTAAATTCAGATTGCAAGTACAGTCTTTTAAACAACAAAAAGATGTACACTGTGCGTATCGCAACATTTTCCGGCGATACGAGTATGAAAAAGAGTAGTGATAAATTTGACGACCTAGATCAACGTCTTCAGTATGCGGGAATGCGAGCGGCGGCTCTATGTGAAGCTTTAAGAAACTCGGGGATTGAAGCCTGGGAATTCCACGATCGAGATTGTAGTTTTGTAACGATTGGCAGTTTTGATCAATATGGAAAGTTGCAACCTGACGGGCGCACGGAGCTTAATCCGCAGGTGGCTCAAATCATGAAAAAATACGGGGGCGAGTTGGTAAACGACGAATCCGGGAATAGCAAGTATCGCGCTTATACGATTGTTGTAGACGTTCCAGATCCCTCGTCCTCCTCAATCAAGCCTAAGAAAAGGCAGATGACGCTCGCTTGCGACCTACGTCCTGTCATCATTGTCGTTCCCCAGCGTTCAGGCGAGGAGAATGTCAGAAAGATAGCGATGGCGCAAAATGAAATGAATAAGGCTAAGGAAATTCGTGACGCCGGATCGGCAATTTTATCCCTCGAAAAAGCTGAAAAAGATCTCGAAAACATGAACCAAGTCGCTAAAGACAACGACCGTGTTTTTGAAAGCGAAGAGGAATTCAACATCTGGGAAGCGGAACAAAACGCGAAACACCAATCAGCCGAGCGTTCCGCCGTAAATCCTTATTACGCAGATCAGTCGCAACCAACAAGCGTTTCCCCAATGGAAAACAGGATCTACGTGAACGCCCCCGCGTCAACGACTGCCAAAGCGCCGACGACAAAGAGTACTGCTAAAACGGGCGCAGCGTCTCCCGCCCCTGTCAAAACGGCGCGCAAAAATAGCGCTCCTACGTTCTAATTCAAACCAACTCGAGAAACTTATAAGAAGAGTCGTTAAAGCTAACGGCTCTTCTTTTTTTGCCAAATAAAGTTATGACTATGCTTGCTTAAAATGGAACGCCCACTATCTTCCAATATAACGCGCGACAATCTTCATAAGATAAACAACCTTATTTCCGTAAAGTTCCCCCTTCGCTCCAATGAGAACCACCTAAAAAAACTCGGTGGTCTTGCGAAATAGAGACGCTGTGCGAAAATACTTCGTTGTTGTCTGCGTGGTACTACTAAGCAAGTTGTTATGAACCAAAGGGATTAAAGTGATAAGCGAAAACAGCTCCACAATCGACCTTTTTTTTGATGATAGACGCCAATCTCGCCCTCTATTTGAGAGCGACGCGTGCCTTCCTATGACGACAGAAGAACTCGAAAGGCGTGATTGGGAAGATGTTGACGTGATAATGATTACCGGCGACGCTTACGTCGATTCGCCAAATTTTTCTAACGGGCGCATTGCAAGAGTTCTCGAAAAAGACGGCTTCACCGTGGCGATAATTAGTCAGCCACAATGGGATAGCGTTCAAGATTTTCAGATTTTTGGACGTCCTCGCCTCGCTTTTTACATTACGGCGGGGGACAACGATTCAATGCTGAATCATTATTCCTCCAATCGTAGTCGTAAAACGTCCGATCGTTACACTGCGGGCGGCGAAGCTAACCAACGTCCTGATAGGGCGACTATTCAATACTGTCAGCGCGCCAAGGAAGCTTTTCCGGACGTTCCCGTCATCACAGGCGGAATTGAAGCGAGTTTGCGCCGCTTTGCCCATTACGATTATTGGAGCGATCGCGTACGTCGATCCATCCTGTTAGACGCAACCGCAGATCTCCTGATTTACGGCCCCGAGGAACGTCCGCTATTGGAAATACTCCGAAGGCTTTCTCAAGGAGAGTCAATTGCATCCATTCGAAACGTCCGGGGAACAGTCTATCGATTGAAAGCGGGTGAAGATCTCCTGGAAGAATCGGAAACGCTTATCCATCTCCCCAGTTTTGAAGAAACGACAGGTACGGATCTAATCTCGCCCTATTCGGAAGAAATCTCAAGACTCAGTAAAGAAAAAAAAGATATTCAATACACGCTGGATCGAGATAAGAGGACTCACGAGTTAGACTTCGAAACCCGTTCCTCATATAGTCGGCAAATCATCGGTATAGAGAAAAAAATCCTTCGATATAGGCAAGAAAATCTTCACAAATCAAAGCTGAATTTTGTTAAGATGACCCAGCTTATCTATGAGAATCTTAACCCCTCCTGTTCCAAAACGCTTCTCCAGGAATC
>CAVGEG010000055.1:7424-11173 GCA_963628165.1 Paratractidigestivibacter sp.
ATTTACGCGTTGCCTTTCACCCGAGCTCCGCATCCGTCGTATACGGATCCCATTCCAGCCTTTGAAGAAACTCAATTCGAGCTTTCTTTGAACGGAGCCAATTTGTTGGACGTCGGTATTATTCCCCGAGCGACGCATGAAGGTCTTTTCACACACACTCGTAGCGAATCCTCCTTATTAGAGGAAGTTGCTCTTCTCAATGAAAAAGCCGCTCAGAAGCAAACGTGTTGCACCCTCTGCGTTCCCTACTTGAATCTGTATGGAACGACGGTCAAGGACGCCCAGAAGTGCGAAACATGCCTGCGAAATTCCTGCCTCTCACCTTCTACCTGCGACAACTTAACCGCGGCGGAGGGTAAGATCGCCTCTCTGACGCAACATGCGCGAGAAAAAGGCTACGATACGCGAATACAAGGAAATGTTTACGCTGATTTACAGTTCGTTTCAGAATCTTCGTTACAAGAATCGCTAAAATTTTCAACTAGCGCGGACGTTTCGATTGAATTGGGACAAATCAAGGGATTTGGTTCAGATCTAACTGGAACATTACCCAAGGAAAACTTTGATAGTTTTGTCCAGATCTGGGACGACGCATGTAAAGAGCTTGAAAAAAATGAAGCGTTTACTGCGCAAATATTAGCGGGGAATCCTGGCTCCACGCTCTGGTCGACAATTGATTTAGCCGTATTTCTACGAGAGCGTAAAATAATGCGCAAAAGGGTTGACGATTTCATCCCCTCTCCCTTGCTTTTAACAACGTGCGCCTATTACACGGGGATCAATCCTCTCACGGAAGATTCCCTTTATGTCGGTAGAACGTTACATGAACGTCGCCTACAAAGTTCGCTCCTGCAATACGAAAACCCGGCTAATTACTTTGATATCAAAAACGCGCTCAAAGAAGCGAAGCATGAGGAACTGATTGGCGATTCCTCGACTTCTCTGATTCCCTCTTATCCGCAAAAATCAGAAGCCTTCCGTCAAAAATCGCGAGTTCGTTTCCTTCAGAAGCGAGAAACTAGGGAAAAGGAAGCTAAAGAACAACGTCGGAAGGATCTTGCTTCACGCGGCGAATCAGATCGTGGCGCAAAGTTTTCGTCCAACCGCCCCGAACGTTATGAAGGCGAAAATTCCTTTGAGAGTCCTTTCAAAGCTTCTACCACTGGACGAAAATTCCGGGGACATAATGGAAATCATCGAAAACCTTCGTTTAACGGCAGGGAAGAAGACGCCGCCTCATCCAATGAAAGACGTTCAACGGGAAAATTCCGTCCCTTCTCTTCCTTCAGACAAGATCGTCGAGCCGAGTCTCTAGAGAACACGGGATACCAGAATCGGTTTTCCAAGAATCCTTCCCAGACGGGCGCATCTGGAGAAAAAACGGGCGATTTGTTCTCTAGATCATCTTCTTTCCGGAAGTCCAATCATTTTAAATCGAGCGGTAGTTCAAACGATCATCATAAAGACCACAATCATTCCCAAAAGAAGTACGGTTCTGGCAACTCCAGAAATTTCAGGAAGTCTTTTGGTAGTAACGACCATCGAGGGTTTAAGCGCGGCAGGGATAATTGAGATTCGCAATAGACCTAGTTCGTCAGGACTTTTGCCTGTAGTTTGCTAGTTGTCTATTCCTCGATCATTTTTTAAAACCTAGAACTCAGCCGTCTGGTTCCGTCGTCCAAGTCACAGATTCGTCTGACGTTGAAACAACTTTGAAATGGTGGTTTCAACGTTTTTCATATCTATTCAACATTCCCTCATACTCGGAGGTTCGACTGTTCAAAAAGGTGAACGCACTTATCATCTTAGTGGAGCTTGCGAATCGCATTCTCATATTAGAACAGCGTGTCCTTTTAATGACGATGTAACAGCTGTACGCGTTCCATTTTCTCGCGTCCACGGCTTTTGGCTTATTCAACGACATTCATTCGGAAAGATGAGTTTTTCGAATAATGACACGATGTTTATGGGGCCTAGTGAAAACGAAATCGTCGCTGACACTCACGGCTTAATTAAGGTATATTTGGGCAACAAAAAAGCCTTCCTTACTAGCATGGAAGTAAAGAAGGGCTTAGATACATTTGAATCCATCAATCCAAACGAGACCATCCTAACAAAACTAAGGTGAATATATGATTAAAATTGTCGAAGGAGACGTTCAAAAACCCTATTTTATATTGTCGTGGTCCGACACAGTAAAATGTAGGAGATTTCATCGTTATCCATATTTCTTCGAAATAGACACAGAGATCAAGTCTGTTTCCCCGTGCAAAAGTGAAGCGTATCCGGGTGCATATACCGCCAATATAGAAATATATGATGAGATTGGAAGAATGTTTACCATCATTCGAAAACCTCCGGTGACTCCTTATTATCTAGGCGCTATGATATCATATGTAAGAAAAGACCTTCAAGAAGAGTTCTTTGAACTAGGAGCTTCAAGGGAAATTCCAATCTTCGATTCTGCGTGTTGTGTAGACCCAAGAATCATCATGGTTCATACATTAGTGTGGTGGCGTTGTCCTTATAACAAAGAAGAAAGGATCAAGCTCCTTGGAGAAGCATTCACTCCTCCGCCAACATACGAAGAAGCAGAGAAATGGCTCGTCGATAATCGTTTTATAGGGCCAAACGCTCTGCGTGAAGACGGTTATCCTGGACGGTGGGTTTACGCGTTTGACACTCCCAGAACATTCAAAAACCTCCCCGAGAAATATCTACAGGCGATAGATAAAATATGCGAACTCATTAAAAAAGACGAAACTCTCTCAAGAGAGGAAAAAGAGAGTGATATAAACGCGTGGAGAATCCCCAAGGCGTGAGAAACGCTACTCTATACGAAAAGCGCAGGTTTTCTGCGCTTTTTTATTTTTTCTACGAATAATTTTGAATCTTCATTTCCACCATCCTTTTAAACAATTCTTTTTTCAGAGAGGAGCATTTCCATGATTATTGAAGATATTCCCATCAGCGCTGTAAAACCCTATGAAAAGAATCCTAGAAAGAACGAAAACGCCGTCAACGGAGTCGCTGAATCGATTAAGAAATTCGGATTCCAACAACCTCTTGTTATTGATAAAGACGGAGTCATCGTCGCGGGGCATACGCGTTACAAGGCGGCTCTCCAACTGGGGCTCGATACCGTCCCATGCGTTAGAGCAAACGATTTAACGCCGGAGCAGATCAAAGCATACCGTATTCTGGATAATAAAAGCGCTTGCCTTGATGAAAAAGTTCGCGTACCATAAATGAAGCTAGTGAACTCTAGCAGGAAACATCGACCCTCATTATATTCTAACGCTCAAAATTATGACTCACTCGCTTACAAAAGTTTTCGTCTTAAACGCGCTTATCTTGTCCGCTGTAAGTTGCTCACGAACGCCGGACTATGTAATCGAACCCAACATTTCCCCGGAAATTTCTGTCTCCAATTCAACTGTTTCCCTGAAGTCGTCCTCCTCGTTACCGAATTCAACGGAGTCTCCTCAAAAGTCCTCGAATTCGATTGGAGAATCAATAAAAGAAAACTACTCTATATCCGATCCGGTTGACTTACTCCAAGGAGATTCCCTTGAGAGTTGGCGCAATCTCTCTGGAGAAGAACCAAAAGGATGGATCCTAGAAAATAGCATTCTACGACTTACGGATCCTCAAAATGGCAACGACCTTGTCACCAAGGATTCCTTTAGCAATTTCATTTTTTCATTTGAATGGCGTATAGGGTTAGAATGTAACTCGGGGGTCAAGTA
>CAVGEG010000055.1:11183-19986 GCA_963628165.1 Paratractidigestivibacter sp.
AAATTGACTCCCCACGAAGCTAGTTGGGTTGGTCTTGAGTACCAAATCCAAGACGACGCGCACGTCGAAGATGGAAAAATTGAAAAGAGAAAGGTTGCTTCCCTCTTTGATATACTTCCCGCCCGAGCCTCTTCTAAGTCGTCGCAGTATCCAGCTCCTTCTCAGGAAGAACCCTCCGGAGAATTTCGTCGTGGAAAGATCATCGTCGTTGGCAATCACGTCGAACACTGGCTGGACGACGAATGCGTTTTGACCTTTGAAATCAATTCGTCCGAGTGGAAGGAAGTCAAAGAGAAGAGCAAATTCAAGAAGATTACCGACTATGGGGAAACCGATCAAGCCCCGATTCTCTTGCAATCTCATGGGTATCCCGTCGATTTTCGAAATCTCACGATCCAGAAAATCACTCCTAAATAAAGACCTTTAATAAAGATACGCTTATTCCCCTACCCAATCAGCTAAAGAACAGATCGTTTAGGAGAAAACGGGTAGTTTAAGGATTAAACTTTCTTTATACGGCGTTTGATAGGCTCCAATCTATCAAGCGCCTTTTTATATTCCTCAAAAACTCGTTCGTAATTTCTTCCAGAGAATTATCGTTGAATCGACCATTTTTCACATCGCAGACGGCCCTAGATCGATCAATCACGGCTTGAAAATCTTCTTTTATTCCCTTGCGCTCTCCCCTCCTTTTATCATCCAGAGCCCGTTTCAGGAAATTTCTATGTAATTAATATAGATTTACTTATACAACATGAAAAGCACGCAGATCAATTTCAAGAATGATTTATAATTAAACATACTCAGAAAGTAACCGATCGGTTTCAAGTCTTAAAATCATTAGAATCCTTGAAAGAGATGGATGGTTCTGTATAAAATCCAATGCAGGGAGCCATCTCCAATTCAAACATCCAACAAAGAAAGGAGTAGTTGTAGTACCAAGTCCTAGAAAGAATTTCCCAATCGGGACGTTAAAAGCAATCGAAAAACAATCTGGGTTAAAATTCACCAAATAACCAAGTAGAAATGAAAGGCGCCCCGGTGAGAGCCGGGGCGATAGGTTCATGAAATATAAACGGTATTACGCTTATTACGCGCTCTTGGAACCGTACGAAGAAGGCTTCGGGGTTTCGTTTCCCGATCTTCCAGGAGCTATTTCTGTTGGAACTGACGTTGACGACGCGGTTTTTAATGCTCAGGAATGCTTAGCTCTCCGTATCCAGGGGGAGCCCGAGGAAGAAATTCCAGCGCCGTCGACGCGCGAACAAATCGAAGTTCCGGAAGGCTGGAAAATCGCGCTCGTCGCCGTCGATATGGCGGAGTACTTTCCCGAAGACTTTGAGGATGAGGAAGAAGAGGAGCAGAAGAAAAAATCATGGGGCGGAGCTCGATCTGGCGCCGGTCGCCCAAAGAATTCGGGGAGACAAGCGACGAAACGCCTTGTTGTTCGTATGACTGAAGAAGAGGACGAATTGTTGACACGTCTAGCCGTCGCCGCTCAGAAAACGAAATCTGATTTCGTCCGCGACCTCATCAAAGAGAGTGAGAAGCGGTGATTCTTTAGCAAAGGTTCGATAAATTGTGCGAGCGATTCAATCCGCGCGGTTGGGTCGCTCTTTTTCGTTGCTTTAAGAGCGTTTCTCTAAACTCCAACAAACTATCCCCAAAAACAAAGAAAGCGCGTCAACGACGCGCTACGGGCCATTAAACGGCGTTCTTTTAACTTCTCTCAAACTCAGAAGGCGGTTGCCGGTTCCAAATCCTGTTCTTTGATCGGCCTGTGCTCTTCTTTCTTTGTCGTCGGTAAGTCAACCGCCGATTTGCTCCCTACGATCCCCCTCTCCGCTTCGGCGACGATACCACGCGCCACGGAAAGAATTACCCCCCGGTATTCCTCTGGGAGCGAATTAAACATCCTAACGCCTAAATTGATTAGCGTTTCCCTCTCATATTCTTCTCGGGCCATGCGTTCGGGGAACATCTCCCCCTCTCCCGTCTACAACCATTCTTTCGAGATTCCGTGCAGGGTGCATATCTGGAACAATCTCACCTCAGGAATGTGGGTCTCCTCACGTTCCCATTGACTGTACGACTGTGGCGTAACTCCAATAGACTTCGCCATCGCCGTTTGCGTTAGTCCTATTTTTTTCGAGCCTCTTTTAAACGCTTAGTAATATTGTTCATCTTATCCTCTTTTTTTGTCGGCGCATGGATAGGCCATACAAGCAGAGTTCAAGAGCGTCATTATTTGAGAACGTTAAACTCTTTTTTACAACGGGCGCTAGACGAGAAACTATAAAAAAATCGCGATACACCAAACGATACACCGATTTTTCTAGCGTTCTATATGTAGCGGTTTATCTTTGAATCATTCAGTATCTCTAGTTTTATGGGGTCTAATCAACCGCTAAATATTTGCTAAATAGCCGAAGAAGGAAATTTTTTATAATCCCCAAAATCATGAGGCACAAAATAAAAGTTGGGAGAAGAATAAGGCTGAAATAGAGCCGTTTTTTTCTAAATGTCTGGAGACATTAAAGAAGAAACAGAAAGAACTCCTTTCAAACTACGAAACTGACGAAGATGGTTTTCCGCTTGATATATCATGGATTGATAGGCTTAAAACGATTAACAGTAGTATGGGCGGGTCAACAGGCGCCGTACTTGTGCAAGCCCCAGATGGAACGAAATTCATTAAGAAAAGACCCTCTCAAATAGGCGGCGTTCCTCATCTTGAAAATGAATATACGGCCAATCAATTCTATAAAGAGATGGGAGTGTATGTGCCAGATTCAAAGTATTTTAAAGACGAAAAATCTGGCAATTATGTTCTCCTCTCAAAGTTTATAGAGAACGGGAAAAGCCTAGGAGACTGGTGGCAAGAAAATAAAAATGACCATGCCAAAACATCCGAGATGCAGAAGAAACTCCGGAAACATTTTGCAGTGGATGTTCTCCTGGGAAATTGGGACGTTGTCGGTCAAAATGCGGACAATATTCTCATCGATTCCAATGGGGAGCCGTGCCGAATCGACAACGGAGGGGCTCTTGGGTTCAGAGCGCAAGGTTATAAAAAGAAATTTAACGAATGGAACCCGGTTAAAAATTTTGACGTGAATAACCTTGATTGGAAAAAGTGGGCGTTTTTTGACGACCTTTGGACTATGACAGGAAACGGACACAGAATCGGAAGCACAGTTCAAACTAACATAAATAAATTTTTTGGACATTGCGACGTTTTTGAAATTGTAGAAGAAATTGAATCAACGGATTGGAAAAAAGCGTTGCAATTATTACCAGAAGAAGATCAAGGCGCTATTAAGCTACGATTAGAAGAAACTAGACAACTTTTTGAGCGCGGAAATAGATATGTTAAAATAGAAGACATGAGCGTATTTCCACGCGAAACGATGCTTAAAGTATTGGACTATACCTACCAGATGAGCAAGGATGGATTCAGATACGCGATTTCTCAACAGACTACCCCGTCAAGTATCAGTGGATATGACCCTTCAAATGTAGGATGGTTTAATAAAAAGGGTAATTCTCTCCAGGAGCTTGGCACTGCTCCAAACAATAGAAAAATGTATGAATATATAGGAGACTACCTTGCTGACTTCATAGGTAGTAAGAACTATGATTTTATACAGGATACAAACGCCGCCCAAGCGTCAAATTCTTTCACCGTTGAATCGTGCATCAAAAAGATATATATTCTTAAAAACAATGGATTAGACGTGAAAAAGATTGGCAATCCAAAAGACAAAGACAATGATAATTTTGATGATTTTATAAACAGGTGTCAAGACGAAGGATATTTTATGGGTGTGACGTCTGTTCAAAAGTTCAATATAATAGATGCATCGATAGAAGTATGGAAAAAAGACAATAAAGAAGCACAAGAATTATGCGATGCGTTTCTGAAGAATGATTCAGCTATACAATTGATTTTAGAGAACACACCTGTTGTTGGAGTCGATGGCAATACAGGAACAATTATTCTCTCTAGAACGGAAGATTGGAGAATTTTTAAAGACGCAAACGGAGGGGCAAACGTACAAGAAGGAGAAAGGACGTATCATAAAACCGGCTCTTGCGAGTCACATGCGCATATAAAAACAACTTCTCCAAATAATCATGCTGTGACGGCAGTACGTGTTCCATTTTCTCGTGTCCACGGTCTATGGTTTATTCAAAGACTTTCGTTTGGTAATATGCAGACTGCTGAAGATAAAAGAGAAAACGATACTATGTTCAAGGAACCAGAAGAAAATGAAATTACAGCAGATACGCATGGTTTAGTAAAAGTTTTTATAGGTTATGACCGTAACTTTTCTACAAGTACAGAAGTCATAAAAGGCTTAAAAGATTTTGAAGCAAAACTCCCCGATGAAACAATTTTAAAAAGACTGAAGTATAAAAAATGATAAGTTTAGTTACAAGAGATTATAAAATTTTTTTTGATTTTATAGATACCGATAGTGGAAATCCGAAAACAGAGCCATTTTCTCAGAGGAAACGAATCAAGGCATATTTATTTGAACTAGACACAGAAATAAAGTCTATCATTCCTCGTGCCAATTATGAACACGATACGTATGCGGCCAATATTGAGGTACATGATGATAAGGGAATGTTGTTTTTGATTGAGCAAAAACCATCTATAACTCCTTCATGGCTCGGTGCAAATATAGTTGATATAAGGAGTGATTTACAAGAAGAATTTTTTAAATTAGGCATTCCTCGGAAATATAGACTTTATAGAGCTGTCTGTTGCGTAGACCCACGGATAATCATGGCTCATACTCTAGTATGGTGGAGATGTCCTTTAAACGATGAAGAAAAGATGGACGCCCTTGGTGATGCATTTACTCCTCCGCCAAGTTATCAAGAAGCGGAACGGTGGTTGATAGACAACCAGTTCATTGGCGAGAACGCTCTTCATGAAAACAGAGAGCCTGGAAGAAGTGTCTACCCTTTTTATACTCCGAAAACGTTCAAAAATCTACCAGAAAAATACCTCAAAGCAATAGATAAAATATGCGAATTCATTAAGAATGACAATTCACTATCGAAAGAGGAAAAAGAACTTGAGATAAAACGTTGGCGAATCCCCAAAGAATGAGAGCCTCTTCCTTTAACGAAAAGCGCAGTTTTTCTGCGCTTTTTTTATTTTCTACGAATAATTTTGAATCGTCGTTTCTAACAATCTTTAAACAATTCTTTTATCGGAGAGGAGAACATTCTTATGATTATCGAAGACATTCCTATCAGCGCCGTAAAACCTTACGAAAAGAATCCGCGAAAGAACGATAAAGCGGTGGACGGCGTAGCAGAATCCATCAAGCAATTTGGATTTAAACAACCTATAGTCATTGATAAGAACGGCGTTATCGTCGCGGGGCACACTCGTTACAAGGCGGCGCTCAAATTGGGATTCGATACCGTCCCGTGCGTTAGAGCGGACGATTTAACGCCGGAGCAGATCAAAGCATACAGAATATTAGACAACAAGCTCAACGAACTCTCAACCTGGGATTTTGAGGCTCTTGGACAAGAAATCGAGACGTTTGATTTCGACTTCAGCGATTTTGATGTTCAAATTCCAACTTTTGAAACAATCGAAGACACTGAAGAAGAAGGAGGATTTTCAGAAGACGTGGCGCCTCATGAAGAGGCGCCGACTCCAGTCGAACAGGTTAGCGAAAATCATCCAGAAATCCGACCCCGCCGTCCTTGATCTTCTCAAGAAGGAACTCCCGAAGAAAAAGACCGATTTAAAGGCCGAATTTACGCGTTTAGGGCTCCTTGTCGCTAGGGTTGCGAACGTTCGTAAAGAGGCGTTTAAAAAAGCGGAGGAATACACTTTTGACACGTGCGGAGAGGTCGTCGATCAATCTTCGGCGGAGATGGCGCTGGAAGTGGACGCTCTTGTCGACGATCAGCGGAGAAAAACGCGGGAGTCGTTCTTCAGTAAGGAATTACCGGACAAGCAAAAGAAGGCGATTCTCGATACCTACGAAATCAACGGTAAGACAATCCTCGATTGGATGAAGAACTGGGAGGCGGGCGATCTTGAGCGCATCGCCTCCGCTTGTCAAAAAGCTAGCGTCGAGTCTCTAAGCGTCGCGGAGATCGTCAAAAAAATCAATGGAACGCGTCAAGGAAACTATCAAGACGGTATTCTCCACACAACGCGAAATAGCGCCGTAATGCTTGCAAGAACGTTGATAAACGGCGTTTCCAACAATACGCGCATGGAGACGATTAAGACGAACAAAGACGTTATCGACGGGGTTAAATTTCTAGGAACTCTTGATGGGAAAACGTGCCCATATTGCGCCCAATTTGACGGGAGAATTTGGGAGCCCGATGAGATGGACTCCGCGCCGCGCCCGCCTATACATCCCAATTGTCGGTGCACCATCCTCCCGTGGATTCAACTCGTGGACGAGGACGGAAATAATATCGATCTGGAATACGACCGCCCGGCGGCTAACGCAGATTTCGACAAATTGGCCGAAGAAGCGTATAACAAAACCGCTAAGGAAAAAGGCCTAAAACGCCGCTGGAAAGATTTGGCGCAATCGACCCGCTTGAAGTACTACTATCAAGCTCAGAAGGATTTTGAGGCCCGTACGGGGAAACCTGCGTATAAACAAGTCTCCAGCTCCACTACTTTCTACGACTATTTTGAGAAACAGCCCGAGGAATTCAAATTATCGTGGTTAGGCCCCTCAAAATACAGCGTTTACCATAACGAAAACACTTCTCTCAAGGAGTTGGAGAAAATCGTTCTAACGCCTTCTCCGACGTTTACAAAGCGTGTAGACGAACTAATCGAGGATGAGGCCCCCGACCCTACTTACGACGTTATCCCACCGTTATACGACGGTCTAAGCGACAACGAGAGCGATTATAAATCCTGGCGGGCGCGGGTTTATCAGCAGAATTACGACGTTGCCAATGAATTTCTAAAGGCCGTCAAATTGGCTCAGACTATGGATGAAGAGAATCTCAGAGCCCATAAGCCCCTCCAGGAGAATTTCCACAGAGAAGACTCCTTCACAACGGCAATCGACGCATGGCAAAGCAATCGAGAAAGGAACGCTAATTTTTACAGCCAACTGCTCCAGATCGTCCGCGACGTTATCGAGGAGAGATCGAAAAAAGACCCCGTCTATCAGCCCGTTGAAATCGTTTGGGTCACAAAATACGGGACGTTTAGAAAGAAAAGCGGAGATTGATCTGTGGAAGAAAAAGACAAGGAAATCGATCTGGATAAGCTTAACTCTAAACAGATAGAGGAGCTCATTCAAAGTTATTCTCAAGCCCTGGAAGAGAAAAAACAAGAAGTTATCTCCAACGAGCCGAAGAAGGAAGATTTTTACAATCCTCAAAATCTTGAGGCGCAGAATAAAAGCCGGGAGAAGAATAAGGCTGAAATAGAGCCGTTTTTTGCGGATTGTCTGAAGAAGTTAAAGGATAAACAAAAACCATTCAAAATTGAAATTATACAAGCTCCAGACGGTTCCAAATTTATTAAAAAAACATCTTCTCAAAAAGCCGGTATCAAATTCCTTGAGAATGAATACGCGGCAAATCAAGTTTATAAAGAGATGGGAGTTAATGTTCCAGACGTAAAGATATCTAAAACAGATAAAGGCGAATGCGTACTTCTCTCAAAGTTAGACGAGAACGGCAAAAGCCTCAAGGGCTGGTTGGAAGAAAATCAAAATGACCCTGCAAAAATCGCCGCAATGCAGAAGAAACTCCGGAAACATTTTGCGGTGGATGTTCTGCTTGGAAATTGGGACGTCATTCGACAAGACACGGATAATATTCAAATCGATTCCAATGGAGAACCGTGTAGAATCGACGTTGGAGGCGCTCTTGGATTTAATTCTAAAGGAGAAAGAAAAGGTATCAACAGTTGGAATACTACCATTGACTGGAGCATTAATGAAAATTGGAAGAAGAGCGCGTATTTTGATGATCTTTGGACGATGACAGGCAATGAATCCAGAATTGGGTTGAGCTTTAATAGCAATATACCAAAGTATTTCGGTTCATACGATGTTCTGGAAATGGCAGACGAAATCAGTAAAACAGATTGGAAGAACGCTCTCCAAAAGCTCACGAAAGAGGATAGAGCCGCCGTCGAATTACGCCTTCATGAAGCGAAAGAACTGGCAAAGCGTGGAAACCTATATCTTAAAACAGAAGACATGAGCGTGTTCCCACGAGAAACCATTTTGAAAGATCTGGACTATTCGTATCAGTTGAGCAAAATAGGATTCAGGTACATTGCTTCTCTATGTCGAGGTAATTTTCCAACCACAAACTCTTTTATCCCAGAGAAAGCAGGAATGCTCCACTCTAGAGGAAGCTTTTCTCTGTCTCACAGATCATCATATCGAAAAAAAAGGCAACGATTTGTTAAACTTACGGTTGTACCAGGTAAACCTAAGGAATACTACTCTATAACTCACATATTGTCAGACTTTATCGGTTCAAATTTATGTAACGAAATCCAGCAATATAATGAAGCTCAAGGAAAAGGCTCTTATTCTATAATATCATGTAGGAGAAAGATTTATTTGTTAAGAAACAATGGCTTCGACATAAAAAAGATTTTGAATGATTCCGCAATAAAGGGTAAAGACTATTCTCAATTTTTTAGAGAAGCATCCGAAGCTGGATATTTCATGGGGGATCTTCCAAAGCAACTTGATAATATGAAAAATGCTATGGAAACAATATTGAAACAGGATCAAAAAGATTACGATAAACGTTGCAACGC
>CAVGEG010000056.1:0-5153 GCA_963628165.1 Paratractidigestivibacter sp.
ATAGTAAGCCGACGGTCTTGTAAGCAAGTGGCTGAACAGATCGGCCTTGAAAAATTTCTCAAAACAGGCAAAGGCGTAAAAGTTATTCCAGACTCGCTCATTTCGAATGTCGTTGAAGCTATTATTGGAGCGATTTTTATTGATGGGGGGTTAGAAAAAGCAACAATCTTCGTCAAGAAACATTTTAGCTCAATAATAGAAACGATTGCAAGTGAGACCGACCACGAAGCAATAATTCGATCCTTCCTCACGGATGAAAATTATAAGACCCTATTGCAAATCCAGACACAACGAAATCATCAATATCAGAAACCGGTATATCAGCTAATCGAAGAAAAAGGCCCTCCTCACAAACGTATCTTCAAGGTTGCAGTTACTGTAAATGACACCTCTTTCCATCCTGCCAGCGCATCGACGAAAAAGGAAGCGGAGCGACGAGCTGCAGGTAATGCGCTCTATCAAATGAAAGGGTTGGAAGCTCCATACCATGAATGAGAGAAATGAGTTTCTCACCCCTGTTGGATTTTCTAATTAGTGGCAATCTTTTCTAATTATTGCCACTCGAAGTCCACAATTGTCTCCACGATACGTCGACAAGAAGTTGAAACGGCAAGCGCTTCGACAATTTTCAGGCAAACTCTTCCAACTCCCTCCTCGGGCAACGTGTTCTATTCCCGATTCTGGACCATTGGGATTGATTTGCCTCTCTGGCTGGTAGTCGTCGTAGAAATCATTGATCCATTCACACACATTTCCACTCATATCATACATTCCCCAAGGATTACACTTATATGTTCCAACAACTGACGTCGTTTGTGTATTAGTGTTGTTTTTCCCTTTCCGATTATGCCCTTTACTTAAATAGTTCCTTCCGTAATTTGCGTTCGAAATTGAAGGTTCATTTCCCCAGAAGAAAGCAGTTTGAGTTCCTGCGCGGCACGCGTACTCCCACTGAGACTCGGTAGGTAGCGAGTAAATCCATTGCGGGCCAAGAAAATTTCTTAATTCCAAAGCGTATTCGTCAGAATTCAATTTATTTACAAATGACACGCAATCATACCAACTGATGTTTTCCACCGGTTGCATTTTATTTTCGGAATGCTTACTGGGATTGACTCCCATAACCGCTCGCCATTCAGCTTGAGTCGTGAGGTGAACGCTTAGGTAAAAACTCGTTGAAATTTCAACCCAATGGAGTGTTTCATCTGCGAATCTTCTAGATTCCGACTCGGGACTCCCCATCTGAAAGTTCCCCGGTTGAATTAAGTTAAAATTCATTCCGAGAGCATTTTTCCACGAGCCTTTGTCCATTTCTATACTCATCATTTTCTCCAAGTTAAATCACTAATCATAAAAGAATGAAGCAAACTCCCTCATCAATTCCATATGCAAATTTTAGCGTTATCATATCCCCAGGATCCCAGGATCTAGGATCCAGGATCCCCTTTGTTAATAAAAAGAGCCATAAATATGTTAACTTAGCAACATATATCACGAGTATTTCTATTCCCCGTTATTTCACTACAATACGAACTTTAAAAGCTATTTTACTATAAACATAAAACGAGGCATGTGAAATAGGCTCATGGTATAGAAAACCTTAAAGAGAAGGTTATCCCAAAAATTCCACGTACTAACGCGTGTTCAGCATATAGGAACAGCTAACATCCGCGTCGTGCGTGGAATTTCAATTTCAACATGTCTGAAGAAAGACGATGGAAATCCTTCTACTGCAGAAAACACAAAACCTGGACTGGATCATTCCTCCGGAAGAACAAATCGTTCGCCGCGTTCTTCGACAACCCTTTTCAACCATTGTTCAGGGTATCCTACATTCGGATACTCACCCTTTTCATTCTTAGAGTATCCGTCGTTGAATTTGACGATCAGCTGATTGGCCAAATCTTCCCAATCATTGCGGGCTTTTTCAACCTGCATGCTAGAATAATCTGTGAGAAATTGTACAGCGGAATTCATATCAGATGAAACAAGGTCAGCCGCTGTTCCTTCAACAGGCTTCTGTAAACTTCTAAAATATGTCTCCAACGAGTTTTGCGTACTCTGAATCATTGGGATCATTTCTTTATATCGCGGATACGCATAATTAGCGACGAAATTGAAAGTCCACCAACCAGACTTCATATCGAAACGATTGATCGAACCCGTTGTCGTCGAAGCAGGAAGTTTAGAAACGGACGCGTAAATTGGAGCATAACAAGTTGTATACGTATCATCCCATCCAAACCAGATCAACCCCCCCACTACGTCGGGCAGTGCGTCTGTTGATCTTGTAATTATTGAAAAGCAAGTCTGTTGAGTAGAAATAGGTCGTTCCCATGCATACTTCTTCCCTTCATGATTCCAATAAAGAGGACGGCAACGCATCGGATTACCGTACGGACCAGCGTCTATGCCCTCCGTCATGTCATACTCAGTACCATCGAAATGATCCCTCATCAACGAGGCTACATTTTCAAACGACAACTTAGAGTCAGGTTTGATATACCAGGGATAAGGCTCTGCGTCTTCGCCTTGCGCATAGTCAACGGACAATTCTAGAGAAGGCGCAGCACGTCGGAAAATACTCCAAACACGTTTCTCGCAAACTCGTCTGTCCTCAACGCCATTTATGCCATAAGCTTTATAGAATGAAAAAGCGCCGTCTTTTTCCGGATTGTAATATCCTTTTTCAGTTGCAAAAGAAATAATATTTTTCGAATAGACGCACTCTTCAGGGCGATCTAATGGAAACTCACCTATTCGGGCGAGATTAGCATGGGCAGTTATATATCCGTCGGGAACCCGTAAAGCAACCCAAACGCATCCTGTGTTGTTTTCCTCTGACTCAGCGCCCGTTCCACAAATTTCGAAAACCCAGGCTTCATTTTTGTCACAAACAGAAATGGATTCCCCTTCGTCGATATACCCAAACTGATCTACTAAACGCCCCATCAACTCGACGGCTTCTCGAGCAGTCGAAGCGCCCTGTAAGGCCGCTGTCATTAGTTCGGGATATTTAAAATGTCCAATCTTATTTTGGAGTTCAGGACGTCCGCCCCACGTTGTTTCTGCGATCGCAACTTGGCAGTCATTCATTATTCCTTGGAAAGAATCAATGACGTTCTCTCCAATGAATCCCACCACTCTATGGGTCTTTGTCCCTTCGGTGAAGACGTTCGATCCCCCCGTCGGAGTATATGTTCCGTCAGATTTTTCTACAATGGCCAAGCGCACGAAAAAACCAGCAGAATCGGCCGTGTACGTTATCATGCAGGAATTATCCGCGGACGCCCCCTTCGTAACAAGAAGACTGGTACAAGCATAGGCGATCGACGCCGACGCCATGACAAAGCACAAAGAAAATAAACAGGCAAATAAATTACGTTTCATACTATATTTACTGTTCATAGATTCTCAGGAATAAACCTTCTTTTGAGTAATAAATATTATCAATTTTACGTAACCAATATTTGTAGCATATTTAATCTAAACGTCAAGAAAAATCCAACAGACAGAGAATACTCTAAATAACGCCAATTACTAAAATATACATTTGCTACCAATTTTTGATATAATCAAGTCGTTGGTATGTGCCAAAACCTCATACGTTTTTATCTCTATAGTTGCAGGATATTAACATGAAAGATTCTCGGCTTATTAATCGTCGAAATTTCCTCGAATCAACGGCAGTTACTGGTATTCTTGGAGCTTTCGCATTGTCCTCAAACGTTGTTGCAAATGACGAACCTCAAAAAACAACTACGTCAACGCCTACGTTAGGTTATCCTTTGCTCCAAAACGTATTGGAAACTAGCGCGTCTGTTTCTTGGGCTCTAAATACCCCTTCTACAGGCTGGGTCGAATGGGGCCCAACGCCAGAATTGGGAAAAATCGCACGGAATTCAGAATTTGGGCTAAATCCATTCGAAACCGATTTTTTATCGGCAAGGCTCATTGGACTTACCCCCAATACGAAGTATTATTACAGGACAGCGACTTGTTCTTTTGAATACAAAACGGCATATGACAAGACGGCTTCCGAGCCTCATTACAGTGAAATCTATTCTTTCACCACATGTGGTAGCCAAAAAGACGAAGTCTCATTCTACGTAATGAACGACACCCATAACAATACGGAGGTTATCCAAAGTCATATTCGACAGGCCGACGCCTTCAACTCCGACATGATCGTTTGGAACGGCGATCTATGTAGCAATTACATGAGCGCCGAAACGGCCAAAAATTATATCGCGAATCCAGTTGACGCTCCTTATGCCGCCAACCGTCCTTTAGTCTTTGTCCCAGGGAATCACGATAGACGCGGTTCATGGGTTCGCAACCTAAAATCCTGCCTGACAACATGGCCTCATACAGAGGCGAAATACAGTTCACTAGGATATAATTTCGCATTTCGCTACGGGCCAATCGCAATGATCCTGCTCGATACAGGTGAAGATAAACCGGACTGGCATCCGGCATGGTCGCGAATGGCCGATTACGAACCTTACAGAGAAGCTCAGACGACGTGGCTAGAAAAAGCCCTACAACAACCTGAAATTAGCGCGGCCCCTTATCTTATCGCCTGTTGCCATATCCCTCTTTACTCGGATAACCCCAAGGCCAATCCGGGAAACATTTTAGATAAATTCGCAACGATCCAATGGTCTTGCGCGCAACAATGGGGGCCACTTTTTAACAAATACAACGTTCAGCTGTTGATCTCTGCTCATCTTCACCGATTTGGTTACTCGCCAGCCACAAATGAACGTTCGTGGGCTCAAATCGTTGGCGGTGGTCCAGAACTGAAAACAAACGCCTGTTCCATTTTTGTAAAAGCGTCCAATGATAAACTGTCGCTACAATGCAAGAAATTGTCAGACGGAAGCGAACTTGGCTCGTGGGAATTTCAACCGCGAGGATAACTAAAAAGGACGACTGGAATTCAGCTTGTTTGAACTCAAGCCTATAGCATAAATAAGGAATTGCCGAGAATAAAACCAAGGCAATTCCTTTTTTTGTTTGTATCAGTTTGCATCGACGAAATTATTTTTTAATTACGCCCGCTTGTGAATAATCGAATGGGACGAAACCCATCTGAATAGCAGGAGAATCGCTTTTTAGACGGAAGTCGTTGGCGTCGGCGTCATAAAAAC
>CAVGEG010000056.1:5163-12638 GCA_963628165.1 Paratractidigestivibacter sp.
CTGCGAGCAAAGATGTTATTACGGACGACGTTTTCTTTTCCATAATGTTGATGAAAAGAACCATCGGTGGTGTCATAAACTAAATTGTTTTCGAAAAGAATTCCTTCGGATCCCTCGTCAGGGTATAATCCCCAACCACCATATCCATAGGAGGAAACGTCAAAAACAACGTTATTGCAAACGCGTGTGCCTGTCGAAGTCCCTAGAGTATAAACGCCTCCCATATCGGAAAGTTGACCTTGCCCGATTTTAGAAATACGATTGAACTCAATTCGGTTGTTGAAGGCGTGTCCACCTTGATAGCCCCACACCCAGCCAACTGAAACTCCTGTATAATAGAAATCAGAAATGTCACAGTGTAACAAGGAGATGTCCTCGGTATTCTGTCCGATCCACACAGCAGTCGCAGACGCAAAGAAACGTCCTCCCCCCGCCATCGTGCAATTCTCTATCGTATTATTCGAGTCAAGCTGACCTCCACCCACCTGAACGGCTCCAGCCCCCAAGTCGGTAAAAGAACAATATTCCACCAGACAATCCGAGGCGTCTTTAAGAGTCAATCCATATTCCCCTACATGGGAAACATTACAATTTTTGATCTCAATTTTTTCGGAGTTTGTGACTTGGATGGTACCGACGGCAAACGCCGCTGCTTGTTTTTGATCAAACTGGGTAGGACCGGGCTTTTCAGGATCTCCTGTTATCGTTTTATCAATTCCAGAAGACTTTATCAAATCAGGTCGTCTTGGGGCGTCTGTGTACTCAAATGTTAGATTTTCAAAAGTAATGTTGGTAGCTTTCTTGTCTTCGCTACCAGAAATAACCAATAGCTGATTCAGTCCCGGAGCAGGAGCTACTGTCTGAACAGAATCTATCGATTCGTTCGGTAAAGGTCTGTAGAAAACCTTCTTCATCTCTTTATCATAAAACCACTCGCCCTGATTATCAAAAGCTTCCTTCAGGTTTTCAAGGTAGTACAAAGAGGTATTATTCCAGGCATTCCAAGGGTGGCATGGCGTCCCGCGAGTAATGAAAACTTGCTTTTCAGGATCAAATCCCAGAATAATTCTTCTCGTGGTATCCCACTTGTGATGAACCACCAAGTGGGCGGCATTGAGTTGCTCCGTTGGAACAGATTGAAGGTTGAGCTCCCGGATATCGTCTTCAAAAGCGACGAGATTTTGCATTTTAGCCGTAGTGGACTCAAGTTGATTCTCACCGTCATATGCGACAGCTTCCCAGCAGTTTTGAGCTTTTAAAAGACCTTCGTTCGGGAATCTTGATCGCACAGCGCGCTTTCCATTCACGAACATCTCTTCAAAATACAACACGGAACCGTCATAGTCAGGGAGATCAGCGCACCAAATCTCACCGTCCGGATTTAGAAAACCCTCCTTCTCATTATCCTGAAGAGCGCGCCAACCAACTAGCTTTAATCCACCGGATATCGTAGCATCCTCGCCAACACCTTCGTAAGACGTATTGGAATCTCTGTCGTCAAGATTCCAAGGTTCAGTTACGCTAATCGTTCCACTAATATGCACTTTAACAGGATTAGAGTTTCCATTACGTCTTTCCTCACGAATAACGTCCCGAACTTTGGACAAGGACGCTAAAGCGTTCTCAGACGTTTTTCCATCGTTCTCATCGTTTCCATCAGCTGAAACATAGTACTCAGTAGACAACGAGGACTCAACGCCAGAGTTTCCGTCATACAACGTTTCTGCATAAACAGTTTTCTCAGAACACAGCCCCCCCCCAAGGCCTAACGCAATGCCCAATATAAATGCCGAGCGAGAAAGAAAACGCATCGTTTACTCCTTTTTAAATTTCCAGTGTCGCGTAACTCATGAAAGAACTAACACAAACACAGTCATTTCCTCGTACAATTAGTTCCATTTTTGGGACTCTAAAAGACGACAAACATATTTGGATAGAATGTCAGTTTCTATATTCACGCGATCGCCAACTTTTCGAATCCCAAGAGTCGTTTCAGACAATGTAAAGGGTATAAGAGACACGCTAAATAAATCGCGTTCGCAGTTCACCAAAGTCAGGCTCACACCATCGATAGTCACAGATCCCTTGGAAATCATGTTTTTAGCTAACATTTCAGAAATACGAAAATAGTAGTCCGCACATTGATTCTCATGCTCGACGATCTTAATGAGTTCCGCCATTCCATCGACATGACCGCTAACAAAATGTCCACCGAGTCTTGCATTGACAGCGAGAGCGCGCTCTAAGTTAACCTCGCTTCCTTCCTTCAAGATACCAAGATTAGTTCTGGCAATTGTTTCAGGAACGGCTTGAAAGGACAAAACTGAAGCGTCCTTCTCTACTATCGTTAAACAACAACCATTAACCGCAATACTCTCGGATATTTGGGAACTTTCAGCGATCAACGGCGCTTCTATGCGAAACGTATAAATGGCGCCGTCTACTGTCACCCTCTTTACTAAACCCTTAGTTTCTACAATGCCTGAAAACACTTAATTCCTCCAACCTTCTCCATGAGAAAAAAATGGGCTTGCTTTAATCAATATACATATAAAAATACGTCAAATTAAAGACCCAGTTTAGACGGTAACTATTAAATTAGATTCAATCCGCAAAAATAAGCGACTGATTTGTCTCACAGGACGAATATCACGTATCTATCTACAGAAGCGCAAGATTGTTTAAGGCTACCAACGTTGGAGTCACTCGCAATCAAGAAAATTTACCACGTGAAAAAATCTTGAACTTTCGATCTAGCAGATCGATTGTAATGCTTTTTCATTTGTTCTGAATGGCGAATAGATTCCCCCGTATGGACGTCTACTAAATCCATATTTAACGAATAATGAACCTCGGAATCCCTATTGTCTCGCGTCGTTGCAGTCGTCACCTTGGCAAACAGAATATAATCAATCCATTCTGTTTCCTTGCCCGCGTTTTCCAAAAAAACTGTTAAATTGTCGTTTACAAGCAGATCATCAAGCCTCATTCCTGACTTTCGCAACAAGGCGGCCATCATTCTCTCGTCGACAATTTCGAACCGATCCGATTGACTAATTAAACTCCGGATAGTTTCATTGAGATTTTCTCGAAGATCGCCCATGTCTTCTCCGCCAGAATTCTCAACCCCAGCAAAGCAAACCTTAACGCATTCCTTATTCTTCTTGTCTTTGACGTCA
The DNA here is from genome assembly GCA_963628165.1 of Paratractidigestivibacter sp. Lineage (GTDB taxonomy): Bacteria > Planctomycetota > Planctomycetia > Pirellulales > Thermoguttaceae > RUG369. The sequence continues at coordinate 8,343 of CAVGEG010000056.1, forward strand.
AAAGACGCGCCGTCCTCAATTCCAGAAGTCGTTTGATTCAATTCGGCAATTAGACCAGCGAAAGCGGCTTCAGCAACAGGTTCATAGACCTCCGAACCCGCTTTATGGCTCCCAACACGATTCGGCGTGTCAGAAGCGACGATCTTTCCTTCTTGAAGACGACATCCGGAACAAGATGACGCAACCAAAGTCGACAAAATGACAAAATAGATTAGGTTACGACGACAAATATCGAAATGAAAATCCAACATCAACGAAATAGCCTTCAAAATCAACTGTAACTACAATAGTCTGTATATCACAACGACATTAAACTACGCCATAATGTTGATGTAGTCAAAATACAGTCGAAATGCAATAGGTTCTTCTCGTTGTTTCAGAACGAAGGAAGTCCTTGCTTATCGGCAGAATCTTCCGCGCTAGTCGAAGTTCTCTTCCTAGAAGCTCTTTCCTGCGGGGTCGGTTCAGAAACCTCAAACGAAATTGGAGATTTCTCTGGAAGGCGTCCAGCGTCTCTCAATTTGTGAAGGATATCAAAAAATCTCTCGAGTTTTTTATTGGATAATTCATAACCTGGTAACGTAGGCATACCTTCCCAGACGACGCCTCCAATAGTCGGCTCAAAAAGAACAGCATGAGGAATACCGTAAACGCCTAAACGATTAGCCCATCGTCTTCCCGTATCAACCGCGACAAAATACCCGACTTCAAAAATATTAAGTCCTTTACCCGGCATATTTCTGATGGCGTTTTCATCCGTCTCGCAAATTGATACAACAACAAGATCATCCTTATATTTTTTAGCAATAAAATCTAGATAGGGCAAAGATCGCCGACAAGGAGGACACCACGTTGCCCACACCTCGACGAGAACATATTTTCCTCTTAAATCTTCTTCATTTGGAGCACGTGTTAACCACTTTTCTACAGGAATTGAGGGCATAATGTCTTCTAGAGCGGTCCACATGAAGGAATCTGCCCAGATCATATGATCTCTCTTTATGGCTGGAGAATCGGGGGGCAAGTTTGCGCTCTCAACTAACCAAGGTTGGTTCTCCAAATCTATCGAAGTCTTGGGACTTTGATCAGCTGTAGTTGACCATGAAAGATCGTTGGAGTCAACGGAACACACCAACTCGCCGTCAGGGCCAATAACGCACGGTCCAACTTCACTAGAAGTCAATGGGGTTTCTGAAGGAGTGACAGGAAATTCAGAAACAGCGAACACACAACTACACTGACATAGCGCAAGAGCGAACCAAAACAGCAAGCGTTTCGTTATTCGACTACGAACCATACTCTTCGTACACATTAACTCACCTCTCATATTCACGAGCCACTAAGCGACTTGAACACCATTAAGTAATGATGTATAAAACAAGATTATCATACCTGCAAATAAGGGGAAGCTCAATAACCTATCCTCGTTTGGACTGAAATTGAAGGATTAACTTGTGTCGCCTAACAAACCTAATCAACTCAAAGTCCCCCCGCGCGATTCTGTTGTTAACATCTGTATTTTTTTCTTTGTGCTGGGCGCGTTAATCATTTTCCTCAACCAGCCTTACACTAATCTCAACGCTGACGGGAATCCAGTCCCACACTGGACGTTATTATTGACTCCTCTTGTAGACTCCAATTTCGTTCATGACGTTTGGTTTGGAGTCAACCTTCCCCATGAAACTTACACGGGCGAACGTATTTTAGCATTTGGGCTAGGCTCTTTGGCAACGCTCATTCTCTGGCTTGCAGGATGGCGAATTTTCACACCCTTCTCGCGAGCCCTTAAAATTCCCAAACTAGAAAGATTCTTCTTCTCAGGATTAGTCGGGATAATTCTCCTGATTTTCTATGTGTCAACTTTAGGATTCTTTCATTTTGCTAATAAGCCAATTCTTCCCATATTGTTGACGTATAGCGCGCTAGAAGCGATTATCTGGGCGACAAAAAGACGGAAACGAGACGGCAAAACTCTTGTAGAAAGTAGAGAGAAGACTTTTAAAAAAGGTTTTAACGGTCTTTTAGCCATACAGATATCAATACTTTCTCTTTTCACTTCATTCTATCTTTTGGCTTCAACTCAACCCGTCTTTGAATATGACGCTTTGGAATACCACATACAAGGCGCGCGAGAGATCTTTTCAACGGGAACCATTCAATTCTCTGAGTCAAATGTTTACGTTAATATGCCGTTAGGGACAGAGATGACCTACGTTACTGGGTTTAACTTGATCAGAGATTGCGGATATTCGGGAACAAATATCCTCAGATTGGGTTCCATAGTAGGAAAAACGATTCTTCTATACGCAACCCTTTTGCTTGCCTTTGGTATTCTTAGCAGTTGCCTTCGTTTATTTAGAAATATCACTTGCGCTCTCTGGGGCGTCATCGTATTTTTATCGTTTCCTCAGCTTTTTGAAGTTTATACAAGCGGACTTAACGATTCAATCGTAGGTCTTGCATTATTCTCTGCCGTATACTTTTTTACACTAGAAAAAGGGCGTTTTTTAAGGTTCAATAGAAGGTCGTTGTTTAGCGCCGTTTTTCTTGGCGTCATTTTAGGATTTGCTATTTCACTGAAATATACCGCCGTACCGTTTATTTATATTCCAATCGTAATGTACGTCATTATCAGCGATGTGCTGAGGATATTTAAAAGAACAAACCGTAAGACCAATTGCCTATCTGTCCCTAAAACGACTTCTTTAGTAAAGAATCTTGTCGCTTCTCTTTTAATTCTCCACTTAACCATGATCGCTGTTGGCGGAGGATGGTATTTACGTAACGCAATAGCAACAGGAAATCCTGTATATCCGTTATGTTACAAAATCTTTGGAGATAAAACGAACACTTGGGATAAAGAAGTAAACGCTCGCTGGCACGCCGCCCATTCGCCAGATGGATTCAGATATTCAAATATAAAAGAATCTGTTAAAAAAACGATGCTTACAGATGAGCTAGCGTCCCCATTTTTCATATTCCTTCCCCCAATTGTCTGTTTCTTGACCTTCAACGCTCTTAACTCTAAGAGAAAAAGTTTTGATACCCGGATGAGTCGATATGCGTTGGTTATTCTTCTAATCGTCATCCTTTACTGGACAGGATGGTTTATTTTCACCCATAGGATTACGCGATTCCTTGTTCCGATCTCTCCATTTGTCTCCATATTGCTAGGCTTTGGAATATGGCAAGGTATCGTTCGAAGATCTCTGCTTACGAAAACAACAATTTTTTCAACTGTATTAATATCGCTCCTCTATTCGGGTCTGATGATAGATCTCTTGAGCATAGGGAGATTAGCTCCCCTACGGTCTCTAGAACAAGATCCCGTAAGATTTCCACTTACTGCTATTTATCTAAACCAGAAACTCAACGCTGTTCATTCGCCTAACGAATCACAGCCTATTGTTCCTCCTGGACAATTATTGTTGATAGGAGAAGCGCGCGCCGCAGCTTTTAATGTCCCTGTGATTTATTCAACTTGCTGGAATAAATCAGCGCTGATTCAAATATTGAACCCATGGATAAAAAGAAATAATGAGGGACGCATTGTTGAAATAACCGATTCTTCTCAGGTTGTCCAAGAATTCCTGAAGCTAGACGTCAAGGCAATTTATGTAGATTTTGGAGAATTGGCCAGATTCCGCAGTCCAGGAAATTACGGTTTTAGAGATCAGGACATCGACGAGCGCCTCTTTGAAATACTGGAGGAAGCTAACGTTCTCGCCCCCGTAAAATCCCAATCTATCATTGGGGATTCGCCCAGCGTCCAACTTTTTATCGTCAATTCAAATATCGTTCAACCCGGCTCTTTTGAAGCCCCCCCCAATGACGTCCCATTGAATCATTGAAAGAAAGAGGTAGAATTTTTTCTAAGATTCCCATACACGTACGGTAATTCAGGATAGTGGCATTACGAGTATCTTCGCAGGAGAAAGCGGTTATGAGATCCATTCCTTCCGACATTGAAATCGCAAGGTCAGTTCAATTGTCTCCAATTTCCACTATAGCAGGAAAACTTGGACTTCACGAAGACGTCCTTGAACAATATGGTAAATACAAAGCCAAAGTTTTGGTAAAATCTCTTCCCTCGTTGTCTTCACGTCCTTCAGCAAAGTTGATACTCGTTACAGCGCTAAATCCTACACCGGCAGGCGAAGGGAAGACGACTGTCAGCATCGGGTTGGCCGACGCGCTTAATCTCCTTGAAAAAAAGGTCTGTCTGTGCCTTCGAGAACCCTCGCTAGGTCCATGTTTTGGCGTTAAGGGCGGCGCTGCAGGCGGGGGCTTTGCTCA
>CAVGEG010000056.1:12648-15889 GCA_963628165.1 Paratractidigestivibacter sp.
TTAATCTTCACTTCACGGGAGATTTCCATGCCGTTACATCTGCGCACAATCTTCTATCGGCAATGCTTGACAACTCATTACACCACGGCAATCCTCTAAAAATAGATCCTCGTCGAATCGCGTGGGTGCGCACCCTCGACGTCAATGAAAGAGCGTTAAGACAGATCGTTTTGGGGCTTGGTGGAACAGCTAATTCCGTACCGCGCGAAAGTGGATTTATTATTACGGCAGCCTCCGAAATTATGGCGATTCTCTGCCTCAGTTCTGGTATTTTTGATCTGCGAGAAAGACTCAAGAACATCGTTGTGGGATACAATTACGATGGACAGCCCGTAACCGCCGGAGATCTTAAGGCACATGGCGCCATGTCCGTCTTATTAAAGGACGCCATTAACCCCAATCTCGTTCAAACGCTTGAAGGCACACCTGCTTTTGTTCATGGCGGTCCCTTTGCGAATATTGCCCACGGATGCAACAGTGTGATAGCGACGCGAACCGCAATGAGTTTAGCGGATATTGTCGTAACCGAGGCCGGTTTCGGTGCGGATCTTGGTGCGGAAAAATTCTTGGATATCAAATGCAGGAAGGCTAATCTAACGCCTGACATTGCTGTGGTGGTGGCGACAATTAGGGCTTTGAAATACCACGGCGGCGTTTCAAAAGCCGATCTTTCCCTCACCAACCCAGAAGCTGTCAGTCGAGGTTTTGCCAACCTGAAGCAACATATCGAAAACTTGCAAAAATATTCTCTTCCCGTCGTGGTCGCCATTAATAGGTTCGACACAGACACGGATGAAGAAGTTAACGTCGTGTATAGGACTTGCCAAGAATTAGGCGTGCGGGTAGCTCAAGCAACGCACTGGAAGGACGGCGGCAAGGGAGCGACGAAGTTGGCGCAAGAGGTTCTGGACGCTCTTGAAGCCGACGCTCCATCTCAATTCAAATTACTCTACGAAGACGACCTTCCAATTAAAGATAAAATCTTCAAGATCGCAACTGAAATTTACCGCGCAAGTTCAGTTGTTTATTCCAAACAAGCAAAGCAACAATTAAAACAACTCTCCGCGCTTGGTTGCGACAAGTTGCCTGTCTGCGTTTCTAAAACGCAGTACTCCTTTTCTGCCAATCCGTCGTTGCTAGGCGCCCCGCGTGATTTTGAACTTAACGTCCGAGAACTACGATGGAGCGCTGGAGCAGGTTTTATCGTAGCGACGACAGGAGATATTATCGCCGCCCCCGGCCTTCCACGCGTGCCAGCGGCTGAAACGATCGATCTTAATAGCAAGGGTGAAGTCGTCGGTTTGTTTTGAATTGTTCCAAAATGAGCAGGTATTATTTGGTTCGGGCGCGTAGAGTGAATACGCGCCCCTTTTTCACTGGCGAGATCTTAATTAATGTCCTCTATGTTACAATTGATCGCGACCTCCACCACAGGCTTAGAATCTGTAGTCTCTAAGGAATTGAAACAACTAGGATATTCTCCCAAAAATTCGGATGTAAGTTCCGGACAAACCTATTTTGAGGGAGAATGGCGCGACGTCGTCAAGGCTAATCTATGGCTACGTTCAGCTGGTAAAGTATTGATCAAGCTTGCTGAATTTGACGTTTGCGATGATTTTGACGTCATTTTTGACGCCGTCCGTTCGATCTCTTGGGAAGATCTGGCGCCGCAAGACGTTGCTTTTCTCGTGCAAGCAAGATCAGTCAAATCAACAATAACAAGCCTTCCTGCTCTGCAAAGAACGGTAAAAAAGGCGATCGTGACAAGACTTTGCCAGAAATGGAATAAGAGGATTTTAGAAGAAACTGGTCCTCTATATGAAGTTGAATTATCTTTATTAAAAGATCATGCAACACTGACTTTAAATACGACCGGACGGGGACTGCATAGACGAGGCTATCGAACCTTGAACGCGGTAGCGCCTCTTCGTGAAACCCTTGCGGCGGCTCTTATTGAACTCTCCGTATGGAACCCTTCCCGCCCCTTTTTAGATCCTTTTTGCGGTTCAGGCACTATCCCAATCGAAGCGGCGTTGATTGGACGAAATATAGCTCCTGGACTTAAACGTTCGTTTGATTTTCAGAAATGGCCTATTGTTCCTAGCAACCATTGGATCCAATGCCAAGAGGAAGCCAGGGATCTGATGCTCCCGCCTTTAAAAGAAAAAATCTATGCGTCTGATATCGACAATGAAATGATCAACCTTTCTCGGAAGCACGCAAGCGCCGCTGGAGTCAAGAATGACGTCGTGTTTTTTCAACGAGATTTTAAAGATCTCGAAGATTCGCGCGAATATGGGTGCCTAATATGTAATCCGCCATATGGAGATCGGTTAGGCGACGTCGCTCAACTTCAAGAATTATACGAGTCCATCCCCGTAGTTTTATCAAGGCTTCCTACGTGGAGTCATTTCATCATCACTAGTTGGCTCGACTTTTCTAAACTGATTGATCAAGAACCGACGCGTCGAAGAAAAATTTACAACGGACGGATCGAATGCGCATACTATCAATTCCTTGGGCCCCGTCCGCCTCAAAATAACCTTGTTCAACCAAGCGTCTCCCCAACAACGTCGTCATACTTGAACGAGACGCCTCCAGAGACTTCGTCGCCAGACGTTTCTCAAGACTTACATTTAGACGAACAAGGCGATTCGGCAGTAAAACAAGAAATCACAGCCAAGGCTGTTTTCTCTCCCCTAGACGATTATGCTTCGTATCAATGCGCTGAATTTGCCAAGTGCCTTCAGAATCGTGTGCGTCATCTTCGGCGTTATCCTAAGCGCGGAATAACGTGCTATCGTTTGTATGATAAGGATCTGCCGGAAGTACCTCTTGCAATTGATATTTTTGAGGGAAAGTGGCTTCATATTGCCGAGTATGAACGTCCCGATAATAGGGCGTTTGGACAGCATCGTCTTTGGTTAAACAAGATGGTAGAACAAGCCGCTCAAATCGTTGGCGTTAGCCCTGAAAATGTCTTTGTGAAGCGTCGTGTGAGACACAAGGGCGACGCACAGTACGAAAAATTAACTGAAGCAAGAAGAATTATTCACGCTCACGAGGGCGGATTGTCATTCCTTTGCAATATGACGGATTATTTGGACGTTGGGCTATTCCTAGATCATAGACTAACAAGAGAGATGATCCGCAAAGAAGCTCAAGGTAAACGCTTTTTGAATCTTTTCTGCTATACCGGCTCTTTTACCTGTTACGCGGCTTCAGGAAACGCCGCCTCCAC
>CAVGEG010000056.1:15899-19836 GCA_963628165.1 Paratractidigestivibacter sp.
CCTCCACTGTGTCGGTTGACCTATCGCCTTTCTATTTGGACTGGTGTAAAGCTAATTTGCGGGAAAATGGTTTTCTAGACCGATCCACGTCCTCTAAACATCAATTTGTTAAATCTGACGTTATTCGTTTTTTAAAAGCCATTCCTGCCTCCCAAGACTGTAATTCTCCAGACTTTACGAGGTCAGGAGCGTCCTCAAAAACGTCTACTTACGAAGAATCCGCCATTCTTCATTCAAGAGGCAAAGACGCGTCGTCAAGAAAAGTGGAAGCAAGAAGACCCCCTTCTAGCTCCCTACCGTCGACCTGTCCATTTGGGATCACCCACTCTGACTTCGAGCTTTGCGTTTGCGATCCGCCTACTTTTTCCAATAGTAAATCCACTGTGTCTGACTGGGACGTCCAACGCAGACACGTTGAACTCTTACGCTTGTTAGCAACACGCATGGTGAAAGGAGGGATTGTGTACTTCTCCAATAACTATAGGAAGTTTAAATTAGACGAAGAAGGACTTGCAGATTTATATGAATGCAGGGAAATTTCTAACAGAACGATCCCTGAAGAATTTCGAAACAAACGCATTCACCGTTGTTGGCGAATGATCGTTAAATAGTTTTGAGATTTTTAGCGCCCTCAGCTCAAGAGCAGAAGCCACGCCGACGCTAAAGAGAGCCTCATAGATAGAGGGATGTTAAGTAAGACGATCTGGGATCCATTTTTATATGCCTTAACGGAATCACGAACGCCCTTTATGTCTGTAAGACCTCAAGCTGGAAAAAAAGGATCTTTCCCCTCCCTTCTATAATTGCTAAGTAGGATAGATATTATTTGGATATCTACCCTACTTCAGTTCAATCTTCATCGTTTCCATTGTTTCCATTGTTATTGGCAAGCTCGGAAAGCTCGGCGTCTGAGTGTTTTTGTCCCAAAAAAATGAAGCGTGGCATTTTCTTCCAGAACACAGGACAATAAGGCAGGCGATCGGCTCTCAATTGAAGGGAAACCTTTTTAAATTTCCTAGTCAGATACGGTAAAATGTCATACGATAGGAATAGGTTATCTAACGAAAACCAAATCGGCCAAAACCATCTTGTAGAAAAACTTTGACTCATCGATTTTTCGCCGGGATATTTTCTTGCTATATAGAAATCTACTACTCCAATAAACCCGCCCGGTTTCAACATCTCGTATGCCCTATCAATTGCAGCAAACCAATCAGGTATCATTGTCAGAGAGTAAGAAAAGAGGATTCCGTCAACTTTAGTACTTGGAGGAACCCAGACAGTAGCGTCGGCGCATTTTGTTTCAACATTATTCCAACCATGATCTTTGATTCTTTTATCAGCGACGCGTAGCATCGATTGCGTTAAATCGACGAGATAGACTTTTTTGATACGTGATAAAACCTCCGGATCCATTTTCTCTAAATTGGCCCCGGTTCCACACCCCATATCAACCCATATCTCACTTTCCTGAGGATTAATTAACTGCATTAGCTCTCGCCGACCAGTCAAAAGTTGTTCTCTGAAACGATCATAGGCGTCAACTTGCTTAACATAAAACGACTCTAAGCGCTCCGTATGCGATTCCCCCTTCACAGGTTTTAACGCCATGCAATAAAGAACTTTCATATCAGAATACAGATTATGTAATAAATTACCCAACATATTTCTCCTTTTATGAACCCCATGGCAAATAAGATTCCACGACTTCCAACGATATTTTAGGTCGAACCCATTTACCTAGTCAAAAACTCCAGCAGACGCTCTTACACAATTCTTATTTCATTCCAACTATTAACTTATAATACTCTGGTTTTTAATTACATTTATTTGTTATTTTAGAATGAAGCTCTAAAATACAACATGCTTAAGCATTTCTTTCCCCCCCTTTATCAGAAAAATATGCTTAATACAATCGGATATGTTAAATTACGCAGTGAATATTGACGAAAATAAAGGTAACAGATATTCCTTTTAAAACGATAGTGCGATCTTTATTTAGCAAAGGTTCTATAATGCTATCCGAGTTTTTGTTCCTATTTAGGTTGCGTTATTCAAAAAATATAAAAAAGGGAGTAAGCCTTATCTTGTTTTTCCTTTTTATATTTTCATGTACAAGTTGCTCTATTTTCAAGGAAGCGGCTCGTGATTCAGACAGTTCCTCCGTTGCACTCTCTGAAGACGACGAAGAAGAGAATGATTCAGATAATGTTTTTGAATCGGAAAGGAAAAAACAGAAAGATCTAGCCGAAACGGTAGCAAAAACGGGAAATCAAAACAAGAAAAAGAAAGTTCGACCTGGAGATGATTTCTTACTCAGTGACAAAGCTAAAGAAATCTATGCCAATACAGAGAGGTAAACCGTCGTCAAAAGTCTAAGGAATCAATAAACACGGCGGCGTCAACGCTGGGTAACATTTTCGCCAAAGAAAGAAGCGTCGTAGCGTCGAACAGTATTTTTTATTGATGACGCCTGAGTTCCCCCGAGGCAACGCACGTTAAAGATTGGAGGATTTAACCGATCCTTCGTAACGATACTCAATGTTGCAGTTTGATCCCTTTTAAAAGCTTGCTTCTTTACCAATTCCATTAAAGATTTAATATAGTATCGGTAAATTCATATCCAGACAGATTCAAAGTTCGTGTTGCCAAAAAGCAACAAGAGCGTTTATCCAGATATTCCGAGAGTGCATTTATGTTCGTTTTCACGAAAAGCCCCTGTATCCAAATATGTAAAAACGTACTCCTATGCTGTAGTATTTTGGTCATTTATTCCATGACTATTCCACAGTTAGCAACAGTCTTGGGAGAAGAAAACGGCGCACGTTTTGTCGCGCCCTCTTTCGCTTCTCAAGGAGTCGGCAAAAAAGCGAACAATAAAGAGTCTGTCTCCCTTCCCGTTCCAATTGGTATAGAAGAAGCTATTTCGACAAGCGAAGAACCAGCGGACGAAGAGGATTCTTTAGCGGAAGCTAACATAGACGTCACTCTTGGCGAACAGGGAGATTCGTCTCTGCATGCTCCCTACGACGTCTTCAAAGAAAACGGGCGCTATTTCGTAGACTGGGACGAACCCGACGTCGTTCTCGTCTTTACGGGGATGACCAATGGATACATCGAACCTTGCGGTTGTGCTGGGATGGATCGCATGAAGGGAGGACTTAGCAGAAGACAATCTTTTTTGAAAACCCTTCGAAACGGAAAGGGATGGAACGTAGTCGCCATTGACGCCGGCCAGATAACAACAGGTTTTGGCGTTCAAGAAGAGTTGAAATTTGATATGGCGATGAACGCCTTTCAGATCATGCAATATGACGCTATTGGCATTGGAGAAGGCGAGCTGAGATTCCCCGCATACTTTTTGCTAACGTATACCACGCCAACTTCTTCATCTACGCCCAGTCTTTTTACATCGGCTAACATTGGCGTTTACGGCTATCATCCGACTTACACCTTACCGTATAAAATTATAGAACGAGGCGGTAAGAAAGTTTGCGTTACGTCTGTTGTGTGCAACAGTAACCAACAGGGAATTCAGGATGAGAATATCTTATACTCGTCCCCGGAAAAGAAACTTTCAGAGCTCGAAAAGGAATTAAAGGAAACATCATGTGATTCTTATGTTCTAATAGTTCATGGAACTGAAAGTGACGCTGTGAAATTGGGAAAGAAATTTTCCTTTTTTAACTACGTCTTGTCCTCAGATACGCCTAGCGAACCGCCGGCAGAATTGAGAAAACTTGCTCCCCAACAAAATCTAATCGAAGTCGGAGAAAAGGGAAAGTATGCAATTGTAATAGGTCTTTATTCCAACGGAGATGTTCGATATCAAAGGGTTGCGCTAGATTCTCGTTACGATTCCTCCAAGGAAATTACGCTGTTAATGAAGGATTACCAATCTATTTTAAAGAATCTCATCACGACCAAGGGATTCAAG
>CAVGEG010000057.1:0-2991 GCA_963628165.1 Paratractidigestivibacter sp.
GATTTCAACGCGCCGTTGACGAAGACGATCGTCGCCGGAATCGTTTTGGCGCCGAAGCGATTCGCGAGCGCGGGAACTTTATCGACGTCGACCGTTCCGACCGCGATATTCGGATATTTGCCCGCGAGAAGGGGAAGGCGTTCGTCGAGTTTGCGGCACGGGGGGCACCAGACCGCGCCGAATTTGACGACGGCGACGGCGTTCTCTTTGACGAAGTTTTCAAGCGCTTGGACGCTCGGGAGGGACGTCACTTCCCCAGGATCGACGTCGGCGAAGAGTTCGTTCACTGGGTCGGTAAACTCAGGATAGGAATTGTTGTCGAAAACGATGTTGTCGTCGTCTTCGTAGGCGGCGAAGATCTCGGCGTCGCTCGGCTTATTCGTGACGTTCCCGTCTTTGAGGGTCGTCGTCTTTTGGCACACGGAAGCGACTAAGCTTGCGATTTCCCGCGGCGCGTTTCCGAGGACGTTCGAGTAGAACGCGGAGTGGTAGTAGAGTTGCGTGTCGGGAATGCCGCTCACGCCTAAGGACGCGGCGAGAGACTTGAAGTCGTCGACGTCGACGGTAGCAAAGGCGACTCCTTCCGTCTGGAAGTATCCGGCGATCTTTTGGAGCTCAGAGTCGAGTTCTCTGCACGGGGGGCACCACTCGGCTCCGAATTTTACGACGGCGATCTCGTTGTTAGCGAGGAAATCGCGATATTCTTGTTCGGTTTGAAGTTCGGTGATTTGAATCGGTTCGGCGAGGTCGTAGTTGTTTTGATCGGCGACCTGCGGACTGTCTTGAACCGAGGCGTTGGGATCGCTCTTTTTACAGCCGCAAGTTAGCGCCAACGCACATACGAGGAGAAGAAGAGATTGGTATCGTTTCATAATGCGTCTCCTTTTGAAAAAGTGGCTGGGGAAAGGGAATACCAACTTAAGAGGAGCGCCCGCTCCGAAAGCCGCGATATGACGATCGGGAGCGAGCGCAAATTGATAGCGACGCGAGAGGATCACGCGCCGAATTTGCCGAGGCGATTAGCGTGCGCCATCGCGAGAGGCATGAGGTGGATCGCCTGGAAGTGGCCGAGGCCGCCGAAGTTGTTCGCTTCCGTCTCGCCGAATTTCTGGCAAGAGTCGGTGCGGCAGACGTTCGAAACGATCATCGTTGGAACCGGGTGGAAGGAGTGCGAGGCCATCTTCGCGGGGGTGCTGTGGTCGCCGGTGACGACGAGGCAGTCGTTTTCGCCGAGGAGACCCGCGATTTCGGGCATGACCTTGTCGAGTTCTTCGACCATCTTACGCTTGGCTTCGAAATCGCCGTCTTCGCCGCGGCTGTCGGTATACTTGAAGTGGAGGAAGAAGAAGTCGTACTTGTCCCAATTCTGCTTGAGGACTTCGACTTCTTCCTGCAAGGACGCGGGCTTGCCGACGAGTTCCATGCCGACGAGGCTCGCGAGTCCTTTGTACATCGGATAGACGGCGATAGCGGCGGCTTTGAGGCCGTAGAGTTGTTCGTAGCTGGGGAGGTTCGGCTTGGTGGCGAAACCGCGCATGGTGAGGCAGTTCGCTTTCGGCTGTCCCTTGAGGAGCTCGACCGCTTGCTTGAAGAATTCCTTCGCGACCTGGGCGGTCTTCTCGGACGCGGCGTCTTTCGCGACGGGGTCGAGAGGAGCGGCTCCGGTGCGCTGAGGATCGGTGTCGGCGACGTTTCCGCCGAGACCTTCGCCGCGGAAGACCACGACAAAACGATGTTCCTTAACAGGCTCGACGAAGACTTCGACGCCGGGAATCTTGATGTTCTTGAGGATCTTCACGACTTCCGCGCTCTCTTCGGTCGGGATACGACCCGCGCGACGGTCGGTGATGAGTCCGTTTTCGTCGATTGTGCAGAAGTTGCAACGGATGCAAACGTCGTTTGGACCGACCGGGAAGGCGATACCGGCGGCTTCAAGAACGCCGCGACCGATTTGGAAGACGAGAGGATCGTATCCAAAGAGTCCAAGGTGGCCGGGGCCGCTACCGGGGGTAATGCCGGGAAGAATCGGAAGCGACATTCCGCAAACGCCTTTCTTCGCAAGCGCGTCAAGGTTAGGGGTGTTCGCCGCTTCAAGTTCGGTCAATCCGCCCGGTTGCAGCGGGAGGCCGCCGATACCGTCGGAGACTACCATAACAATCTTTCCGCCGTCGGTCTTCAACGATTGAATCAGTTCGTGCAGTTCCATAATACTATGCTTCTTCCATACAGAAAAGCGCCCTTTGTCAAGGCGCAGGATATCCGCCAATCGCTCGTCGCCGAGCGAACAATGTCGTTCCAAGAAAATCGCCGAGCGATTTTCTCTAGCTCCTCCAATTGTAACAACATTCCTAAAAATAGTCCAGTAGACGACGCCTTTTTTTCATTCCTTTCCACTTTGCAGGGGGGAACTTGTCCTCTTTATCCGCTTTCGTGTATAATAGGGAAAATTTTGAACGAATTTAGCCGCGACGCGCGACGCGTCGGGCGCCCCTTCGAGGTTTTAGACGATGAATACGACTCCACAACTGGCGCGCGGCGTTCTACGCTCTCTAAGCGTTGCGCTCGTCTTCGCCCTCTTGCTTACGACTTCAAATGACTCTCAGCGCGTCGCCGCTCAAGGCGTCGCCTCTCCCTATTCCGCCGTCGCCGGGGAAACCCTCCCCGAAGAAATCGGTCGCGACGGCGAGCGCTACCTCGGTCCGACCGATTTCGTCCTCGACGCCCAGGGCGAGTACTTCTACGTCGCGTGCGGCGACGCCGACGCCCTCATGCGCGTTCCTCTTGACGGCGCCGCTTCCGCCGAAAGGATCGATCTTCCTTTTAACCCGACGAAACTCGCCTTCCTACCCGGCGAAGAACGCCTCGCGATTGTCGGCGGCGACGCCAAAGGAAGAATCGCGATCGTCGAGGTCGCCGCAACTTCCAGCCAAGGGCGCGAAATCAAACCGATGACTATCGTCAAATCCGCTCCCGTCGGCCACTCTCCCACCG
>CAVGEG010000057.1:3009-18539 GCA_963628165.1 Paratractidigestivibacter sp.
CCCTCTACGTCGCCAACTGCTTCGCCGGCGTCGTCCGCGAAATCGACGCCGACTCTCTCGAAACGACCCGCGAATGGGAATCCGGACGCGAACCTTACGCGATCGAACTCACCCCCGCGAAGGACAAACTCGTGATCGCCAACCGTATTACGGATATGCCCGCGAACCGCAACTTCACCCACGCTAACGTCCGAATTATCGACCTGACGTCGGGGGAACTCTCCGTCGTAGAGCTGAGCAACCAGCACAACTTGCTCCACGACGTCGCGATCACCGCCGACGGCAAATACGCCTTCGTTTCCGGCGTCAGTTGCTCCTACACGTCGACCACGAGCCAAGTCTCCGGGGGATGGATCTCGGAAAACTGCGTCTTTTGCGTCGATATTAATGAGAAAAAACTCGCGGAAATCTATTTCCTCGACGACGCCGAGCTCGGCTCAGGGAACCCTTGGGGCGTCGCGATCTCCGACGACGGCGAACGCCTTATCGTCTCGATCGCCGGAACCGACGAATTGATCTACCTCCCCTTGAAGAGCCTCATCGAGAAGATCAACCTTCGTCCCGAATGGGCGCGACCCGGCTACGGCGCGTATTCCTACCAAACCTTTGCCGCCGGCGAGGTGCAGCTTCCGATGCGCTTGCGTGTGAAGTTCGGCTTCAAAGGCTTGCGTCAACTAATCGCGCGCGGCGACGACGTCTACGCGCTCGCATACTACGAAGACGCGATTTGCCGCTCCACCATCCGACTCAATCCCCCTTTCAGCCACTTCGAAGACTCGTACGTCCGACGGGAGAAGCCCCCCGTGACGGAAGAGGCGGCGCGACGCCAAGGGGCGCTCGACAAGGAGCCCGACGGAGCGCCGATCGTAGTTAAGGACGCTCTGGCTGAGGAAGAAACCGCCGCGACCGAAGCTCTCTTCGCCGATAACGACGGACTCGCTCCTTTGCGCTTCACACCGTTGGTCTCGTGCGTCCCGATGCGTGGGGTCGTCTTCGAGCGCGCCTTCGCGAGGTTGGGGGAACGACCCGTCTTGACGATGCGTCGCCGCGGCGAAATCATGTTCCACGACGCGACCGCGTGCTTCGAAAGCTGGCTTAGTTGCGTGACGTGCCATCCCGACGCCCGCGCCGACGGTTTCAACTGGGATCTCCTCAACGACGGAACCGGCAACCTCAAAAACACCAAGAGCATGCTCCTCACGCACGAGACCCCCCCGTGCATGATCACGGGTATTCGCGAGGACGGGGAAGTCGCGGTGCGCGCGGGTTTCGTGCACATTCTCTTCACGACGTATAAGGAAGAGAACGCGTGTTGCGTCGACGAATACCTGAAGGCGCTCGAACCTATGCCGAGCCCGCGTCTAGTCGACGGGGAGCTGAGCGAATCGGCGCGTCGCGGAAAGAAGCTATTCGACAGCGAAGAGATCGGGTGCGCGGTCTGCCATCTGGAGGACAACTACTTCACCGATCTGCGTTTGCACCGCGTCGGGTCGCAGGATCCGAACGACTTCTTCAACAAGTTCGACACGCCGACGTTGATTGAGGTATGGCGCACGGCTCCGTATCTCAACACGGGCGCGTACACGACGATTCGCGAGCTCCTGGAAGAGGGGAAGCACGGAGTGAAAGACGGTCAGTTCGATCGTCTTTCGAAGGAAGAGCAGGACGATTTGATCGAATATGTTCTTTCGCTGTAAGATAGAGCGACGGGATTGAAAAAGGAAAAAAGAAAGCGACGGCCTTCGCGGGCGCGTCGCTTTTTTGTGCGTGCGAGAGTGCGCGCGAGGAGCCGTTCAATTGGGGGAAAGAGTCGCGGGGCAAGAACTGAAAGAAGGGAACGCGCAAAAGAAAAGCCCCTCCCGCGAAAAAGGCGCTTGTGTTTTACGCCGCAAACCCGGCTTATAGCGCGAGATCAGAGGTTGACGTCGAAATCGAGGTCGGCGAAGGCTTCGTCGAGTAACGCGCTCGCCACGGGCTGGTATTCATACGCGTTGCCGCCGTCGTTTTCGAAGTTCCCCAAGAACGTTCCGTCTTCGTCGGGCAGCGCGTCGCCGTTATATCCCTTGTTGTTTTCGATCGCCGGGTTCTCAAAGAGGACGGAGGATTGGGCTCCGTAAATCGCGATCGCCGCCTCGCCCCTCTCCACGCCTTCGGCGGGAGTGTTCCCGACAATCGTCGCTATGTAGGAGACGGTGAGTTCCGCGGAGGAGGTCTCGGAAATTCCGGTACCGACGGCGACAACCTTGACGTCGAACCCTAGCGTCGAGGCGTAACTTGTGAGTCCGCGCTCTTCTTCGGTCTCGTATACGGTTCCGTCGTCGGTGAGGTAACACCATGAAGAAGTCGGCGGAAGAATCGGCGTTTCGCAATCCGACGTCGATCGTGTCGCCGGTCGTGTAGGAGGCGGGGACTTCCGTAATTCTTACGGGGCGTAAGCGGCGAGGTGTGTTTCGACTCCGGTGGGAACGCCGCCGACGTAGCCGATGACGAGGATTTGATAGGATTGTCCGGCGTAGATATCGCGAACGACGCATTCGGTCGATTCGAGATGGTTTGCGGCGAGTTGCCATGTGACGCCGCCGTCTTTAGAGACTTGGACTCGGTATCTATCGGCGCCTTCGATCGCCTGCCAGTTGATGGAGACGGTGTAGGGGAGTTCGGTTGACTGGACGACGGAGATCTCTTTTTCGACGGAGCTCACGTCAATGGGCTAGTCGACGTCGAGGAGAGACGCGCGTCGAGCATGGCGCGCGTTTCAAGGGTTTCGAGACGAAGTTGGCGAGTGGATAAGGATTCGTTTTTGCGGTTCTTTTTCATGGTTTTTTCCTTACTTAAAGAGTCGCGAACCTCTTCGCCTTTGGCGCATAGTTAGAACCCCGACGCCGTCGGCGAATTTATTTGAATACCATGTCTAGAACGTAAAAAGCCGCCCTGCCCTATAGATACGTGGGGGTTTATGTGCTAATTGAAAAAATAAAACAAGTTTCATTCGATAAAATTAAAAAATCGGCTTGCGAAACAGAAATTTCCCCGCCGTTTTTCTGTGGATTAGAAACGAAACGCGGTTCAACTCAATCCCAATCGAACCCGATATCCGAGGGCTTCGGAAAGGTTTTATTGTCGCCCCTCTTATTTTTTACGCAAAGAGCAGAAGAGACTCAAACCCAGTCGAGCCCGATGTCAAACGTTTTAGCGGAGTGGGTGATGGCGCCAACGCTGACACGGTCGACTCCCGATTCGGCCTTGGCGCGGGCCGTGTCGAGGTTGATTCCGCCGGAGGCTTCGAGTTCGGCGGTGGAGCCGGATTCGTCGCGTATCCGGACAGCTTCGCGCATCATCTCGGGGGACATGTTGTCGAGGAGAACGACGTCGGGGCTCTCGGGGAGAACCTGCGCGAGCTGTTCGAGGGAGTCAACTTCGATTTCCAGCATGGGGATTTCGCGTCCCTTGAAGGTTTCGAGGAGATATTTTCGGGAGCGACGTACGGCTTCTGCGGGGCCGAAGTCGGAGATACCGCCGAAGGCGAGGTGGTTGTCTTTGATGAGGATCGCGTCGTAGAGACCGGTGCGATGATTTCGCGCGCCGCCGCAACGGACGGCGTATTTTTCGAGGCGGCGCCATCCGAGGGTCGTCTTGCGCGTGTCGTAGATATGCGCTTTCGTACCCGCGATCGCGTCGACGTACTGCCGCGCCAAGCTCGCGACGCCGGAGAGCCGACCGACGAGATTGAGGAGAAGGCGCTCGGCGGTGAGCATGGCGAGGGTGGGGCCGGCGACGTATCCGAGGACGGAGCCTTTGTCGAGGAGATCGCCGTCGTGAGCGACGCCTTCCCATGTCAGTCGGGGATCGACCATTTTGAGGAGATCTTGGGCGAAGACGAGGCCGGCGGCGACGCCCTTTCCGCGGGCGACGACGGCGGCGCGACCCGGCGCGGATTCGGGAATCAGCGATTTGCTCGTGATATCGCCGTCGACGTCGTTGTCTTCGTGAATCGCAAGAGCGACGAGCTCCCTCATGTCGTCGCGTAACGCGTCGTTATAGACTGTTTGATGGAAATCGCGCGCGCTTTCGTTCTCCTTCGTCATGGCCGTGTCCTCGCTTTTGATCTAAAAATGGTTCGTTGACAGGCGTCGGATCGCCGTCTCTTCAACGCGATCGGAACGCATAAAAAAAGACCGCTCTCGAATGGGGAAAGAGCGGTCAAATAAGTGACCCCAACGGGACTCGAACCCGTATTACAGCCTTGAAAGGGCCGTGTCCTAACCGACTGAACGATGGGGCCGTCGCGCAAGGACTCGCACGAAAAAATGTTAATGTTAGTGACCCCAACGGGACTCGAACCCGTATTACAGCCTTGAAAGGGCCGTGTCCTAACCGACTGAACGATGGGGCCGTCGCGCAAGGACTCGCACGAAAAAATGTTAATGTTAGTGACCCCAACGGGACTCGAACCCGTATTACAGCCTTGAAAGGGCCGTGTCCTAACCGACTGAACGATGGGGCCGTCGCGCAAGGACTCGCACGAAGGGACGCGTCGCGACGACGTCAACCGCCGTTTACAACGCGACAGCTTGCGGTTATCTTATCATAGACCGCTAATCCGTCAATTAGTTTTTATATGATATTTTTCTTTTTTCGATAGAATAGCTCCGCGGGCTTTTAAAGTTTTCGATTAAAATTAAAATGGTAGAAATTTGCGCCGCCGGGCGCGCGCCGAAAGGCGTTGGGTTTCCGTTGATTATCGGGAGGTCTCTCCCTTACTTTATAGAGAGCGTGAACGTCATGAGCGAAGTGGAAAGGACGAAAGGGTATGCCGATCGATACGACGTGGTCGTCATTGGATCGGGTTTGGCGGGGATGACGGCGGCGAACGTCTTGGCGCGCGGCGGACACAAGGTTCTCCTTCTCGAAAGACACTATAAACTCGGCGGACTCGCCACGTGGTTTCGACGCAACGGCGGCGAACATATCTTCGACGTCTCCCTCCACGGATTCCCCGTCGGAATGATCAAGAGTTGCAAACGATACTGGAGCAAAGAGATCGCCGAAAAGATCGTTCAACTCCCGCGCATCAAGTTCGACAATCCGCAGTTCTCCCTCACCACCACCTTTAATCGCGAAGACTTCACCCGTCTCCTCGTCGAAAATTTCAACGTCCCCGAAGAGACCGTCGTCGCTTTTTTCGACGAAGCCCGCGAACAGACGCACTACGGCGACGAAGGGCGTACGACGCGCGAACTCTTCCAGAAGTTCTTCCCCAACCGTCCCGACGTCTGGCGACTCCTCATGGAACCGATCACCTACGCCAACGGCTCCACTCTTGAAGACCCCGCGCTTACCTACGGGATCGTCTTTTCCAACTTCATGTCAAAAGGCGTCTTCACCTTCCAAGGGGGCACCGACCTCTTCATCAAAATGCTACGCGACGAACTCGTCAAAAACGGCGTCGATATCGCGCTCAATTCCCCCGTCGAGAAGATCCTCGTCAAGGACGGTCGCGTCGCGGGAGTGAAGATCGCGTCGCGCGGTCTGTCGGTGAACTCTCCTGAAATCGGCGGGGCTCCGAAGGCTGTTTCGCCTCTCGCAGGCAAGGAAATCGCCGCGTCGGCGGTTCTTTCGAACTCCAACCTCAAGGGAACGATCTTCAACCTCGTCGGGCGCGAATACTTCTCCGACGATTTCGTCGCGAAGGCGGAAGCGGTGCGTCTCAACAACTCGAGCGTCCAAGTCTATATCGCCCTCAAAGACGGGGAGACGATCGACGAAGAAAAATGCGGCGACCTCCTCTTCACCTCCGTCGCCCCCGAGTTCCGCACTGATTGGCTCCTCAGCCGCCATATCACGAGCCGCACCTACTCCTTCTATTATCCGAAAACGCGACCGGGCACGGATCGTTATTACGTCGTGGCGAGCTCCAACGCGAATTACGAAGACTGGGCGAACCTCTCCGACGAAGCGTACGAAACGAGCAAACAGGATCTTATCGACACGACCCTCGACGCCCTCGACAAGTACGTCCCCGGCATTCGCGACAAGGTCGCCTACGTCGAAGCCGCGACGCCGAAGACGTTCCGCGACTACACCGATCACTGGCTCGGCGCGAGCTTCGGAACGAAATACGAAGGGCTCGAAATTAGCCGATCCCTCAATTCGCAGGTACCCGGCCTCTATCACGCCGGAAGCGTCGGGATTATTATGTCCGGATGGCTTGGCGCGGTGAACTACGGGGTGATCGCGTCGAGCGACGTGGACGAGTATTTGTTGCGCGTCGCGAAAGAGAAGTGAACGGACGCGTCATGACGTCGCGAGCGCTTGCATTTTTAGCGGGCGCTCCTTTTTTCGATTTGTCGTATAGGCAAGAAAGGAGAGAACATGACGAAACCGGGCGAAGAGTCCTTTTTCGATTCTCGGACAGCAATTCTCGCGTCGATCCCGCATCGCGCACCCTTCCTTTTCGTCGACCAGATCGTCGAAATCACGGAGCAGGGGATCAAATGCGCCTATCGCTTTAAGGAAGACGAATACTTTTTCCAGGGTCACTATCCGGGTAATCCGATCGTTCCGGGGGTGATTCTTTGCGAAGCGGCGATGCAGGCGGGGGCGGTCTATACGTCGCGCGTCCTCATTGGGGAAAGCGAAGAGAAGACGAAGCTTCCCGTTGTGGGGAGAATGAACGACGTGAAATTTAAGCGTCTTGTGCGTCCCAGCGAACTCGTCGAGGAAGAAGTGACCCTCAAGGAGAAGATGGCGGGCGCGTTCGTCTTCAAGGCGAAGACTTTCTGCGAAGGAAAGTTGGCGCTCTCCTTCGAATTCATCGTCACCCTCGTCGAACCGCCCGACGCCGTCTGACGCAGACCGGTTTTACTCCTTGCGTCCAATATAGAGCCCGAGGACGCCGAAGGTCATCGGTTTGCGCGTGGGGTCGACGATACCAGCGCGACGCATGTATTCGAGGATTTGCGTGGGGGAGTCGAAGGCGTCGACGCTTTCGGGGAGATATTCGTAGGATTTCTTCTGCGCTTTGGAGAAACAGCTCGCCATGAGGGGCATAACGTGGAAGAAGTAGAATCGAAAGATCGGCGCGAAGAGAGGGAATTTCGTAGGCGAGAACTCGAGAATCGCGACGACGCCCCCTTTTCGACAGACGCGCGCCATCTCGGCGACGCCCTTTTCCGGATCCTCCATATTGCGGAGGCCGAACGAGTTCGTCACGGCGTCGAATCTTCCGTCCTCAAATGGCAACGCGTGTCCGTCCGCTTCGACAAACTCGACGTCGGGCGCTTTGACGCGCGCTAATTCGAGCATCTGCGGCACGAAGTCCGAGCCGATCGGAACGAAAGACGCCGCGCCGAGCTTTCGCGCCATTCCCTTGCGCTCCCACTGGCGGCGCTCTTCCAGGATGACGTCACCGGTGCCCGTCGCGACGTCGAGAGTTTCGTACTTCTCGCGCGGCGTTTCGCGCTTCTCCGTTTCCCAAAGCTTGAAGATCGCCGACACGCATCGACGCCTCCACCCGCGATCGAGCCCGAAAGATATACTCCTGTTGAGGAGATCGTATTTGGGTGCGATCGCGCCAAACATCGCTTTGACGCGACGCGCGGATTTGTCGACGGTCGGTTTCTGTACGCTCATAGTCGGCGCCTTTCCTCTTCGTAAGTTTCTATTATAATGCAGGGACGCGCTGGCCTTTCAGTACAGCGCGCCCTTCGATTATATCGCGTTTTCGCGCCTCGAACAGACGCCGATTACGGCGCCGCCCCCCGCGATTTACGCGCCTATGGAGCTTATTTATCCTATGACGAAAACGATTGACGTCTATCCCCTTCCGTGTTTAGTCGACGAATTGCCCGACGCGGGCGTTTGCGTCGCGATCGACGTTCTCCGCGCGACGACGACGATTACGACGGCGCTGGCCAACGGCGCGTTGCGCGTCCGTCCCTTCGAGACCGTCGAGGAAACTTTCGCCGCGAAACGCGCGATCCTTACCGCTCACCCCGAACTGGAAGGAAAGGTTCTTCTAGGGGGCGAGCGCGGCGGACTACCGATCGACGGATTCGATCTCGGAAACTCCCCCGACCTCTACTCGCGCGAACAAGTCGAAGGAAAAACGCTCCTCTTTACCACCACGAACGGCACGAAGGCGATCTTACGCGCGCGCGGAAAGCGCCTCCTCGCCTCCTTCCTCAACGTCGACGCCGTCGTGAAACGGATCCTTGACGCGGAGTACGATGCCGTTTCGATCGTCTGCGCTGGAACAAACGGACAGTATACGCAAGAGGATTTGCTCCTCGCGGGATGTTTGGTCGGCAGAATCACGCTCGCGCGGGAAGGTTATGCGCTGAACGTGCAGGCGGAAGTTTCGCGCGAAGAATGGCGCGTGAGTCGTTCGCGACCGCTCGCGGAGCTCCTGCGCGAATCGACGGGGGGCCAGAACCTCAGCCGTCTGAAGTTAGGAAAAGATATTGTCGACGCGGCGCGGATGAACGCGCTCGACGTCGTCGCGGAATATCGACTCGGCGAAATTCGACTCGATTCCAGCGATTGGAAAAATTGACGCGCGTCCGTCGCGACGCTCAATCGTCTCTTGGCCCGGCGCCGAGACGAATAGAATCGCCGCGCGCGATCGTTTAGCTTTTAGTAAGGAACCTCAATCATGCAGATGGAAGAACTTGTCGCGTTGTGCAAACGCCGCGGTTTCCTGTTTCAGTCAAGCGAAATTTACGGCGGTTTGAACGGATTCTGGGATTACGGGGCGCTCGGCGTCCTCCTCAAGAGAAACGTCAAAGACGCCTGGTGGAACGATATGGTCGTCGGCCATAACGAAATGAAATTGCTCCCCGGAGCGCCCGGAAAATTCGAGATGACTGGACTCGACTGCTCCATCATCATGCATCCGCAAGTCTGGAAGTGTTCGGGACACTACGACCTCTTCCACGACTTCATGATCGACTGCCGCGAAAGCAAGAAACGCTATCGATTTGATCATATCAAGGGGCGCTGGGTCACGGGTCTCAAGCATGGCGAGAACGGAGCTTCCGCGACGCGCGAACGCGTTTTTGTGACGACGATCGAGACGGAGAACGAACTCGAAGCGCTTGAGCAGGCCGCGCTCAAGTTCTTCGGTCTGCGCAAGAAGGACGCCGATTCACTTGAATGGGAAGAGGAAGTCTTGGGTATCGACGCGTTCTCGAACAACGACTTCTCGCAAGTTCTCGGTCCCGACGCGAAACATGTCGGAACCCTTACGGAGCCGCGCGAGTTTAACTTGATGTTCAAGACGACCGTCGGCGCCCTCGGCGGCGAAGACGACGCCGCGTTCCTGCGTCCTGAGACCGCGCAGGGAATCTTCGTGAATTTCAAGAACGTCGTCGACAGCACGCAAGCGCGCGTTCCGTTCGGCGTCGGTCAGATCGGCAAGAGCTTCCGCAACGAAATCACGCCGCGCAACTTTACCTTCCGTAGCCGCGAATTCGAGCAGATGGAAATCGAATTCTTCTGCCATCCGTCGGAGTCGGAACAGTGGTATCGCTTCTGGCGCGATCGTCGCTTCCAGTGGTACGTCGACATGGGGCTCGCGGGAGAACGCCTGCGAATGCGCGAGCATGAAAAGGCGGAGTTGGCGCACTATTCGGTCGGCACGGCGGATATCGAATACGCGTTCCCCTTCTTGCCCGAAGGGGAATTCGGGGAACTCGAAGGCGTGGCGCACCGCGGCGACTTCGACTTGCGTTCTCACTCGGAAGGCAAACTCGTCCGCGAAGGGGATCAACTCGTCCTCGAAAAGGATAAGAACGGCGCTCCGAAGTGGCGTGGAAGCGGGAAAGACCTCTCCTTCTACGACGACCTTCGCAAAGAACGCTTCATTCCGCACGTCATCGAGCCGAGTTCCGGCGCCGACCGCGCGACCCTCGCGTTCCTTTGTGAATCCTACAAAGTCGACGAAGTCCCCACTTCCGAAGAAGGGAAGACCGAGAAGCGAATCTACCTCAAGCTTCACCCGCGCCTCGCGCCCGTGAAGGCCGCGATTCTCCCCCTCGTCAAGAAAGACGGCATGCCCGAAATCGCGCAGGAAATCTACGGCGACTTGAAGAAGCATATGGCCGTTCAGTATAATGAAAAGGGCGCGGTCGGACGTCGCTATCGTCGTCAGGACGAAATCGGCACGCCCTTCTGCGTCACGATCGACGGTCAGACTCTCCAGGACGGCACGGTCACGTTGCGCAATCGCGACACGCTCGAACAGGTTCGCGTCAAGAAGGACTCACTCCGCGCCGAACTCGAAGATCGCATCGGCGGCTGAGCGAACCTGAACTACGTATTACGCGCCGGTCTCTCTCGCGGCGAACCGACGCGCTCTCAACGACGCGACGTCCCGGGGGGCGTCGCTCTTGTTGTATTGATTTTTGTCGAACCTGCGGCGAAAGGAGACGTTAGATGAAAAGAGTAAGCGAAAACTCCTCGAATCCTCCTCGGAAAGCCGGTATGCTTGGCGTCGGTCTCGACGCCGACGACGGCGAAAAAAGATTGACGCGCGGTAAAAATTTCACCCTCGTCGGGGGAAGCGAAGAAACCCACTCGATGATGCAAGAGACGGCGGTAAAAGTTAACGAGGCGCTTGAACGCAAAGGCAAGACGCTCGAAGAAACGTCGCCCCAAGAATTCCGCGACGTGCTCATGGACGTCGTCGACCGTATCCGACGCTAAGGCGCGACACGCTTATTTTGTTCACTAATCGATTATTAGACGAGGTATATATGTCTTGGTTTTCTGAAACGGGTTCACTCTCCCTTGAGCGCGTTCTTGAACTGGCGCGTCGCGCCGCCGACGAAGCGAGAGAGCGGATTTGTCGCGATCCGAAGCGCGTCCTCTTACTTCCTCCCGATATTACGCGCGCGCATTCCGGGGCCGGAAAGATCACCGAGGAACTCTACAAGATCTTCTCGAAGACCGCCGAGGTCTACGTCATTCCGACCCTTGGACAGCACGTCCCCCATACCCCCGAGCAGAATAAGTGGATGTTCGGATCGATCCCCGAAGAGCGCATCCTCAAGCACGATTGGCGCAACGGCGCGACCCACCTGGGCGAAGTCCCCGCGTCTTTCGTGAAAGAGGTATCGGAGGGCAAAGCCGATTGGGCGATTCCAATCTCCCTCAACACCCCCCTCGTGACGGAAAAGTGGGATCTGATTATCAACGTCGGGCACGTCGTTCCTCACGAAGTTCTCGGTTTCGCGAACCATAACAAGAACTACTTCATCGGTTTGGGCGGCAAAGAGACGATCTGCGCTTCCCACATGATGGCCGCGTGTTGCGGTATTGAAAACAACCTTGGGAATCTGATCACGCCTCTTCGCCAGTGCTACAACAAGGCGGAAGAAGAGCTTCTCGGGTTCCTCCCCGACTGCTACTTCGAAGTGACGATGGCGTACGACGATCAGGGCGTTTTGAAGCACTCCGGAGTCTACGTCGGAGACGATCTCGACGTCTACCTTGAGGCGGCGCGCGCGTCTCGCGAACTCAACGTGACGATCGTGCCCCCTCTCAAGAAGGTCGTCGCCGTCATGCAAGGGGACGAATTCTATAGTACGTGGGTCGCGAATAAGGCGATTTATCGCACGCGCATGGCGATGGCCGACGGGGGCGAGCTCCTCATTATCGCGCCGGGTCTGCGTCGCTTTGGGGAACAGACCGACGTCGACGAGCTGATCCGCAAGTACGGCTATTCCGGAACGGAAAACGTCATGAAGCTCTGGCGCACCGAGTCGATCCTCCAGGATCTCACGCACGGTACCGCGCACCTCATCCACGGAAGCTCCGAAGGGCGCTTCAAGATCACTTACGCTCCCGGCCATCTCACGAAAGAGGAGGTCGAAAGCGTCCGCTTCGGATACGCTGATCTTGAAGAAACCCTCAAGCGCTACAACCCCGCGACGATGAAAAACGGCTTTAACGTCATGCCCGACGGCGAAGAAGTTTACTTCATCAGCACGCCAAGCGCCGGTCTTTGGACGACGGCGGAAAAACTCAAGGCGCAGAACTGATTCGCGGCGCCGACAACTCGATAAAATCAAGAAAAGAAGCGCGCTCCTTTCGCGAGGAGCGCGCTTTTTGCTTTTCCGGCTTCACGGTCGACGTTCTCAGATCGCCGCCGACTCCCTTGGACGCGGCGTCACTCGTCGCGTATATTGCGCGCGTGCGCTTGCACCGTCTCGTAATAGTCGAACGCGCAAGGAATGAAACGCACCACGTCCGACGCGACCGCGCCGCGCGAGCAGATTTCCGAGCGTAACTCCGCCGCGATCCCGTGGAGCGCCGCCCCGCAACGCGCCGCTTCGTCGCACGTCGCCCCCTGCGCCAAAAGACCTAAGATCACCCCCGTGAGGACGTCGCCGCTACCCCCCGTCGCGAGGTTCGAGTTCCCCGTCGCGTTCACGTTCACCGTTACTTCCTGAACCTCGTCTTCCTCTGGGACTATCGACGCGATCACCGTGCCAGGCCCCTTGAGAAGAAGCGTCGCTTCGCAGTTGGGGAAGAGGCTCGCGTACGACTCAAGCCATTCCTTCGCCTGATCCAAACGCACATCAGGATCCGACGTCGGCTCGTAACCCCCGAGACGGTAGAATTCCCCCGGATGCGGCGTAAAGATGCGCGGCCCCTTAGGGATCCGCCCGACAAGCTGGCTCTCGCGCCCGTTGGAGAGGAACTCCGCCGACGCCATCGCGTTGAGCGCGTCCGCGTCGAAGACGACTGGCGTCTCCAGCTCGAAAAAGAGCTCCGTCACGAACCACTCGAGTTCTTCGGAACGCCCGAGACCAGGTCCGATCGCAACCGCCGTCGAATGCGCCGACAACTCCAGAACTTCGTCCTTTGCTTCGAATTTGAACCGACCGTTCTCGTCGCATAGACCCGGTATCGTCGTGTATTCGCGCTCATACTGCGCCACCACGTCGAGCACGGTGTTCGGCGTCACGATACGCGTCAATCCCGCCCCTGCGGCAAGAGTCGCCGATCCCGTGAGAGAGATCGCGCCGGTCATACCGCGGGAACCGCCGACGGCGAGAGCCACGCCGAAGGTGCCTTTATGGGAAATGGAAGGGCGCTCGGGCAAAAGGGGAAGTGAACGCCAAAAATCTCTTCTTTCGCCGACGCCGTCGCGTCGCGCCATTCGTTCAAATTCACCGCGCGTCGCCGCGTCGGGAAGGTATGTTTCCATTTCTGTGACTCCCGTGCTATAATCAAGGGGCAGTGTGTCGGTTTTCTTGTCGATCCGCCGCTTCGTAAAAGCGGGTTTCGTCGTCGAGTGTATTATCCGACGGCGCAATTTTCGCCCATTATACTCATATTCCCAAAATTTGTCACGAAGAGCGCCCATTTATGACTCCAACTTGCGAAATTTCTTCCGAGAACGAATTGCGCGACCCTCTTTACGCCGTCGTGATGGCGGGGGGGCCCGGCTCGCGACTCTGGCCGGAGAGCCGCCCGTCGCGTCCGAAGCCCTTTTTGCCTCTGGCTCCGACTGGACGGACGCTCATCGCGGCGACGCTTGAGCGCTTCGAAGGGCTCGTCGCGCGAGAAAGGCGGTTCGTGGTCGCCGCGCGCGCAATGAAAGAGCTCTTCTTCCAGACGCTTCCCGACTTCGACGCGTCGCGCGTACTTTTTGAGCCAGTGGCGCGCAATACGGCGCTCTGCGCGGCGTCGGGCGCGCTCGCCGTTGCCGCGATCGACCCGAACGCGACGATGATCGTCGCTCCCTCCGACCACTGGATCGACGGCGAAGAGGCTCTGCGTCGCGCGTTGGCGGACGCCGCAAGACTCGTTGAAGAGGATCCGGAACGCCTGGTCACTCTCGGCGTCGAGCCGACCTATCCGGCGGAAGGTTACGGGTACATAGAAAAGGGGGCGTCGCTGGAGGGCGGGATCGAGGGATTCGAGGTCGCGCAATTTACGGAGAAGCCGTCGCGAGAGAGGGCGCGCGCGTTTCTTGAGACGAAGCGTTTTTATTGGAACGCGGGAATTTTCGTGTGGAAGGCGTCGCGCTATCTCGAGCTGTTGAAGCGCTTTGAACCGAGCCTTGCGGAGACGCTCGAGACGCTTGAAGCGCGGGTGAAGGTTTGCGCGGTGGAGGGGCGTCGCGTGGACGAAGACGCGGCGTTTGTCGAGGCTTTCGCGAAGGGGAAGAGCGTTTCGATCGATTACGCGGTATTGGAACGCGCGTCGAAGGTCGTTCTGATTCCGGCGTCGCGCTTCGGATGGAACGACGTGGGCACCTTTACGGAGCTTGAGCGGGTCGGGTCGACGGCGACGGGTGGCAGCGCTGTGGTTGAGGTCGGGGGCGCGGGTAATTACGCGCGGATCGTCGGGGACGCGACGGGTCGACGGAAGGTTGTGGCGTTCTCGGGAGTCTCCGATTTGCTTGTGGTCGACGCGGGAGACGCGCTTTTGGTAGCGAAGAAAGGGGACGAGGAGGGGATGAAGCGGCTTGTCGCGCGTCTGAAAGAAGCTGGCATTTACGATATTTTTTGAGAAGAGTAATGTGAAAAAGTGGTCGAGTTTCCGGCAAAGTGAAAAATATTTTGAAAAATTTTTGTGATGAAGAAGGGAGAGAGTTAGGTTAATCCACCCCCCGAAAGTGTCACTCTATTTTACCAAAGGATTTTTAAAGCGCTTCTTTTTTCTGTTTTATTCAACGAATATGGAAAAAGACGGATAAAAATTCGAGTTTGATTCAACTGGGTGAAATTAAATGTCCGATACCACTGGCACAGCCGTTAGCAGACTTAAAGGATTTAGTTTGCTACACCCCATTGGATGATTCAAGTGTAAATAGAGGTGGGTACAAGACCATGTCTCGAAGCATCAAACTGATTATCGCGGGCCTTTGTTTAGCGTTCGCGACGACGTCAACCGCTTCTGCCCAAGTTTCGCAGATGCGTTTGTTTTCACCGTTCCCGGACGATCAGTTCGGCGGCGGCGTCTATGAGCGTCAAGGCCTTTATGGTAGCATTGGCGCGGGTATTGTGAGCATTTCGCAGCCTTCCGATCAGATGGTCGGTAGCACGAAGGGAGGCCAGCAGTATGTCACGAACGTCATACCGAACTTAACCTCCAACGCTTCGTCTACGACCTTCACCTACTCTCAGGTCGCCAACCAAATGTCGACCGCGCAGTTCCACGCAGACTGGGAGACCGCGACTGAATTCGTTATCGGAAATCAGCAGGGTCATCACTCTTGGGAAGTCAAGGGTAAGGTCATCTCCCCGCAACGTTGCGATTACGACGGCATCTACGGCGGTATCATCATCGAAGACCCCGCGGTCGTCAACGTGAACAACTACAACCTTAGCGGCTCGAGCGGAAACTACTACGTCTGGACGGGCAACAGCTATCAGCTTCTCGATCAGCAAGGATCCGGCAGCGTCAACCAGATCGGTCGCTTGTGGATGATCGTCGGTCTCGACTCCGTCGGTTCCGGTAACGATTACAATAATAACAACAGCGGCAACAACCAGACGGGTAGCACCGACACGAAT
>CAVGEG010000058.1:0-18467 GCA_963628165.1 Paratractidigestivibacter sp.
GCCGGGAATACTTCGTCCTCTTCTTAACGCGGTAGGTTCCGATTTTAAAGACGCTTCGAGAAACAAAAATCGCGCGCGTCGCAATGAGACGACGAATAATGCGCCGACTGTCCTTGATTCGACTTCTTTGAAGTTGCAGAAAGCCGCGACTTCGATGATCGCCGCGGAAAATGCCGAACCTGTTGAAGAAGTTGTTTTGAGCGAAAATGAAACGAACGCGTCGAGTGAAGGCGTCGACGAGACCGACGACGCAACTTCTTCTATCGCTTCCGACTCTCAAGATGCCGAGCCGACGCCTGTTACCGACGAGGTTAAAGGGATGGCTGAGCCGACTCCTGACGACGAGTTGCATCTTGGAAACGATAATGAAAACGCTCCCGACGCTGTGGTGAAGATTCCTGACGGCGACGTCTCCGAAGCGGACGTTAAAGCCGCGCAAACGCATGAGGACGCCCTGGCTGAAGAAGAAACAGCGCATGTTCGTCATGGGGCGAAGTCGTGGCGCAATCCCGTTGCTGAAAGAGCGGTTAACGAAATGTCAAACGACATGATTGCTAACCTCAAAAAGATGGGTGGCGCGGAATTGTACGAGCGTTGGAAGGCCTACAACGCGAGTATTCGTCGACGAACCAATAGTCTTCAGACTGGGAACGAGTTGAATTCCCGTTGCCGTTTGAAGTGGTATGAAAAGCTTTATCAAGATCCTCTTAACAGCGTTGACGAAGCGGAACGCGCGTCCAATCTTTTTGCTCAATGCTTCTTTGGAGATAACGAGGATATTATCAATGGAACGCGTTACGCGAGAGTGTTAACCGACGTTCCTTTGCGTCAGAACAAGCTTCTCCCTAAAGTCGCTAAATCGCCTGCTGAAGCTATCGATATTCTCAAGACGATGCTTGTCGAAGCGTCAAGTCATCACGCGAAAGCGTTGTCTCCGCTCAATAAAAATGAGTTGGCGGCGATTATGAACGAGTCGCACAAGATTTTTTGCGCTCAGGTTCGTAGCGGACATACCGTCGAAATGCGCGGTCGCGCGATGTATTTGATCGACTGCATGGAGAAGATTAATAAGAGCGAATTATACGAAGCGGGCGAATCGATTCTTTCCGTCTTGAACCCCGAGACGCTCAATCAATTGGCAAAGATTGATTACGATTCTCTTCAAAAGGTTCGTATTGGCGACGGTCAGGAAGTCGGAATCATTTCATGCGAAGCCGGCGACATTCTGATCGGTCCGAAAACGAAGACAGTTTGGGAGCTTGATAAATATCCCGACGCGTGTTGCATTGTCGATTTGGGCGGCGACGACGTTTACCGCGAAGGTTCTTGTGTTTTGAATCGTCCTTTGTTGACGGTGATCGATTTGGGAAAGGGCCGCGACGAGTACGTGGGTCAAAACGTAGCGATTCAAGGCGGCGCGATCCTTGGCGTTTCCGTCTGGTATGACGACGGCGGCGACGACTCTTATCTTGCGAAAGACGTTTGCCAAGGTAGTTCGATCGCCGGATACGGCCTCCTTATTAACGAGAGCGGGAACGACCGTTACGTTAGTTTCCTTCGCGGACAAGGCACGGCGATTTGCGGATTCGGCGTCTTGATTGATCGCGGGGGCAACGACGATTATCGCGGCGCGTTATTCGCGCAAGGCGTCGGCGGCCCCGGCGGCTTTGGCGCGATTGCCGATCGCGACGGCGACGACCACTATTACGTCGGCGGATATTACTTCGATTCATACCCCGAACATCCTGGTTACGACGGATGGGGCCAAGGCGTCGGCGCGGGTATTCGTCGCGTCGCGTGCGGCGGAATCGGCTTGCTCCTTGACGGGGCCGGCGACGACGCTTATGAGTACGATTACTTCGGTCATGGCGGCGGATATTGGATGGGCGTGGGTATTGCGCGCGATTTCTCCGGAAACGACGTGCGTTACGCGGCGACCTCAACAATGTACGACGGTACGGCGCGCCGCGAAGCGCGTTGGCAGCGTTTTGGAGCCGGTTTCGGATGCCACTATGCGATCGGTTACCTCTTTGACGACGCGGGGGACGACGTCTATGGCGGTACAATCATGGGCGTGGGCATGGGCTGGGATCTTGGCGCTGGATTCCTCGTCGACTTTGGCGGAAACGACTCTTTCGAAGCGACGGGAGGCATCACGCAAGGTTCTGGCGCCGAGGGAGGTATCGGCGTGTTGATGAACTATCGCGGCGACGACGTCTACAACGGTTCTTACCAAGGCTATGCGGCTCCGAGCATCTCGTATCACGCGCCTTCCAATTGCGGCGCTAACTTCAGCTTCGTGATCGATCATGGCGGTAAGGATTCCTATGGCGGCTCCGACAACTACAACCGTCGTATTCAAAACAACGCGATTACGCAACGCGGGAACGTGACGGGCATGGTGATCG
The DNA here is from genome assembly GCA_963628165.1 of Paratractidigestivibacter sp. GTDB lineage: Bacteria > Planctomycetota > Planctomycetia > Pirellulales > Thermoguttaceae > RUG369. Next base: position 2,409 of record CAVGEG010000058.1, read on the forward strand.
ATCGTCCGGCGCCTGGCGAGTCGACGAACGAGACTCAAGAATCGGGAAACGCGGCGCGTCAACAAACGGCGGCTCCTCAGCGTCAGCTCGTGACAAGCAAGGGGTTTCCCGTTCAGCCGACGTCAATTCGTACGATGGCGGCCCCCCCTCCGCTTTACGATACGACCCCGCACGCGACGAGTAGCGGCGCTAACGCTTTCAATCCGTCGGCGAACGGCGGCGGGTTCCGCGGATTCGGAATCTTTGGCGGTCGTCTCCCCTGATCGAGCGAAGGAATGGTAATATGAACGACGTTTTCATACTGAAAACGTCGTTTTTTTGTTTTTCAGTTCCTTTTTGACAACCTAGCCTTGACAAATCCCCTAGGAAAGAAAAGAGTCGTTAATATAATGTATTGTTGGATTTCGCTGATCCTCGGCGGGACGACGCGCCGGTTACTTTTACACATGATCGATTGAGAGACGTCACTATGAAATGGTCGCAAACACTTATTCCAACGATGAAGGAGACCCCGAGCGGGGCAGAAATTCCGAGCCATATTTTCATGCTTCGCGCGGGTATGATTTCTCAGGTTATGGCGGGCGCTTACGCTTATCTTCCCCTGGGATGGCGCTCGCTTCATAAAGCGATCAATATCGTTCGCGACGAAATGAATAAAAGCGGCGCGGTCGAGCTCTTTATGACGGCGATGTGCCCTCAGGCCCTCTATGAGCAAACGAATCGCGTCGAAGCTTTTGGCAACGTCTTAATTAAGTCGACCCTTGTTCGCGGCGACGCTAAAACCCCCGTCGTCTTTTGCCCGACGCATGAAGAGGAGATCACGAGCCTCGTTTCCCAGTACGTTTCGAGCTATCGTCAGCTTCCTTTGGTTCTCTATCAGATTCAGACGAAGTTCCGCAATGAAGAACGCCCGAAGTTCGGCGTGCTTCGCACGAGCGAATTCACAATGAAGGACGCGTATAGCTTCCATACGGATCTTGAGTCTCTCAACGAGACGTACAAGAAAATGTACGCCGCGTATTGCAAGATTTTTGAACGTTGCGGCGTTCCTTACCTTCCCGTGGAAGCGGAGTCTGGCCCGATCGGCGGCGACGCGTCTCACGAATTCATGATCCCCTCCGCAAACGGCGAAGACGACGTCGTTTATTGTCCGAAGTGCCGTTACGCCGCCAACGTTGAAAAGGCGGAAATCGGAGAAAAAGAATACGCGCTTCCTGCCGACGTCGTTCTCAAAGACGTCGCGGAATTAGCGACGCCCGGCGCGCATACGATCGAACAAGTCTGCGCGTTCCTCAAAGCGAAACCCAAGAAGGTCGTCAAAACCCTGATCTACAATGTCGACGGAACCCCTGTCGCCGTTCTTGTTCGCGGCGATTGCGACGTCAATGAGAATAAACTTCGTCGTCTCCTCGCCGCCGAAAAAGTTGAACTCGCCGATGAAAAGACGATCGAACGCGTCACCGGCGCTCCCGTCGGTTTCGCCGGCCCTGTCGGACTCAAAGAAAAGGTTAAGATCGTCGCCGATCCGACGATCAAAGAAATGGCGAACGTCATCGTTGGCGCGAACAAGGCGGAAACCCACCTCGTCAACGTCAATCTCGACCGCGACTTCACCGTCGACGTCTTTGGCGACGTGCGCAACGCCCTCGTCGGCGATCCCTGCCCGCACTGCGGCGCTCCCCTTGCGACGGAGAACGCGATCGAAGTCGGACACGTCTTTAAACTCGGCACAAAGTATACCGAAGCGCTCAACGCGAAATTCCTCGACGCCAACCTTGCTCAGCAAACCATCATCATGGGATGCTACGGTATAGGCGTAAATCGCATCATCGCGGGCCTCGCGGAAACGAGTCACGACGCCGCCGGTATCGTCTGGCCTGTCGCTCTCGCCCCGTATGAAGTTTGCGTCTGCCCCGTCAAGGCGACGGACGAAGCGAGCGTCGCCGCGGCGGAAAAGATCGTCGCGGAACTAGAAGAAGCGGGAGTCGACGTTATTCTCGACGATCGCGATCAGCGTCCCGGCGTCAAATTCAAAGACGCCGATCTCGTCGGATTTCCCGTGCGTATAACGATCGGCAAGAGCCTTGCGGAAGGCAAAGTGGAAGTCAAGTGGCGTTGGGATTCCGAATCGACGCTCGTTTCGGTCGACGAAGTCGCCGTTCAACTTGCTGAAGCGCTGAAGGACGAACGCAAGACGAATGCGCGTTTCTACGCCTCTAAGAAGAATTAACGACGGCTCCGTTCCGCGGACGCTTTCCTTATCATCTTGAATCGGTTGGTTATCAACCGATGGAATTTGGATATATTTAGTCGGAAAAAAGAATGTTAACGACAAACGAAATTCGCGAAAAGTACCTTACTTTTTTTGAATCTAAAGGGTGCGTGCGTCGTCCTAGCGACGTTCTCGTGCCCAGATGGGATCCCTCGGTTCTCTTCACCCCCGCGGGTATGAACCAATTTAAGGATCATTTCCTTGGAAGATGCAAGCTCGATTTTACTCGCGCGACGACCTGCCAAAAGTGTCTGCGCACGGGCGACATCGACAACGTCGGTCGCACGGCGTTCCATCACACTTTCTTCGAAATGCTCGGCAACTTCAGCTTTGGCGATTACTTCAAGCGCGAAGCGATTCACTGGGCGTGGGAATTCCTTACCGATAAGAAATGGCTCGCGATCGACCCCGCGATGCTTTCCGCTACGGTCTACAAAGACGACTCCGAGGCGGCGAAGATTTGGCTCGAAGAGATCAAACTTCCCCCCGAGAAGTTGCAGTATCTTGACGAAGACGAAAACTTCTGGCCCGCGTCCGCTCCGAGCAAAGGTCCCGACGGCGTATGCGGTCCTTGCTCGGAAATTTATCACAAGACTCCTCAAGGCGAAGTCGAAATTTGGAACCTGGTCTTCACGCAGTTCAATCGCGTTGGCAATCCGCCCAACAACCTTCGTCCGCTCCCGAGCAAGAATATTGACACGGGGATGGGTCTTGAACGTGTGACGTCCGTATTGCAGGGCGTCGAGACGAACTTCCACATCGATTCGCTTCGTCCTCTCGTCGAGGCCGCCGCTGAAGTCTGTTCCCAGAAATATGACGCGGTCGACCTAACGAATGAAAACGGTCGTCGTCTCCGTCGCATCGCCGACCACGTTCGCGCGTGCACCTTTGCGATTCACGAAAACGTCTATCCCGGTCCGAAAGAGGAAAAATACGTCATTCGTCGTCTCCTCCGCCGCGCTGTTCTCGACGGCGTTCAGATGGGGATGCGCAAGCCTTTCTTGGGGGCCTTGGTTCCCGTCGTCGCCGATTTGATGAAAGTTCCGTATCCGGAGCTTGGCGAAACGATCGAACGCGTCCAGAGCGTTATCTCCGCCGAAGAAGAACACTTCATGAGTAGCATCGACGACGGTCTGCGTCGTATCGATTCCGTTTTCAAAGCGATGGAGTCCGAAGGTCGCGTGACGGTTCTCGGTTCCGAAGCGTTTGAAATGTATCAGACGTTCGGCTTCCCTCCGGAGCTTTTTGAAACGATCGCGGGCGAACGCAAATTCGGCTTCGATTGGGAAGGCTTTGGCAAAGAGATGGAACGTCACGGAGAGCTCTCTGGTTCTTCGGAGAAAAATTTGCTCTTCAAGCGCGATCCTCTCGAAGGAATCAAGAAGGCGAACGATCCGCCCGCATTCTTGGGTTACGAAACGGTCGAGACGACCGACGCGAAGATTATCGCGATTTTGAGCGACGACCAGCTTGTTGAAAGCGCGTCGGCGGTCGATACGAAGTTGCGCGTCGTCCTTAACAAGACGCCTTTCTACGGCGAAAAGGGCGGTCAGGTTGGCGATACCGGCGAGATAATCGACGGCGACGCGACCTTTGTCGTCGAGTCGACGCAGTATGACGGCGAGTATCTCGTTCACATCGGTTCGCTCAAGAGCGGAACCATCAAGGTTCTCGACACGGTTACAGCGAAAGTCGACGCGAAGCGTCGCGCGGCGATCTCCCGCGCGCACACCGCCACGCATCTCCTGCACGCCGCGTTGCGCGCGCGTCTTGGCGGTCACGCCGAACAGCAAGGTTCGAAAGTCGACGCCGACGTCTTGCGCTTCGACTTCACGCACCATCAGGCGATCGATCGCGAAACCTTGGTCGCGATCGAAAAAGACGTCAACGAGATGATTCTCGACGCCTACTCCGTCACGTGTGAAGAGACGCCGATCGAAGAAGCGCGCAAACTAGGCGCGATGATGCTCTTTGGTGAAAAATATCCAGATATCGTGCGTGTTGTGAAGATGGGGCCGTCCCTTGAATTCTGCGGCGGCACGCACCTGAAGAACGTTGCGCAGGTCGGTTTCTGCAAGATCGTATCGGAAGAAAGCGTCAGCGCCGGCACTCGTCGTATTACGGCGTACACGGGTCTTGCGGCGGTCGAAAAGGCCCAGCAGGCCGACGCGATTGAAACGTCTCTTGCGAGCGTTTTGCGCGTTCCCGCGTCGGAGATCGTCGGTCGCGTCGAGACGCTGGCCACGTCGGTCAAGAAGCTCCGCAAAGAGCTTGAAGCCGCGACGAAGAAGGAAGTTGTGGCGGTCGACGAAGTTTTGAAGAACGCCAAGAAGATCGCGGGCGTCGATTACATCGCCTTGCGTACCGAAGACGCCGAAGCGAACGCATTGCGCGAAGCGATCGACCAGATCCGCCGCAAGTCGGAGAACGCCGCGATCCTCTTCGCGAACGTCGACACGAAGGCGAACAAGGTTTCGCTCATCGCGGCGATGACGCGCAATCTCGTCGAGAAGAAACTTAGCGCCGTCGAGTTGATCAAGGCCGTGGCCTCTCTCGTTCAAGGAGGCGGCGGTGGTCGTCCCGACATGGCGCAGGCGGGAGGTAAGAACCCTGCGGGTATCGACGCGGCTTTTGAAAAGGCCCAACAGTACCTCGAAGAAAAGCTCGCCTGATTCGAACGCAATAGTCAGTAGAAAAAGGACGACGGTTCATGAGACCGCCGTCCTTTTTATTTCTTGCACTAGAGCGCACGAATGAGGAAAATTGCGCGTTTTGAATTTTACGGTTCGGGACGCGCGTTACGGAATCCAGGCTGGTCGGCTTCGGGCCGCGCAAGAGCGTCGTCGCGCCCGCGTTCAATCGCGCGAAGTATTTTTATCCAATCCTTATCTTCTTTGTTATAAAATAGATAAGACGGATTTTGATCGTCTTTGTTCGTCGAGATTCCTCTTCCTCCCTCCTTCTTAGGCAGGTGGGCGAGGAGCGCGGCGCTTGACTCCGGACGCGTAAGATTGATCCACGCAAATCGACCCGTCCAGTCGGTGTTTGGCGTCGTCGAGGCGACGTGGAGATCGTCGTTTCCCCCTTCGATACGTTGATGGCAACTTTGGCACTTTTCTTCATAAATGGGGAGAAACCCGTCTTTAAACCATGGAGCGAATCCTTCGCCATCGAGAGACGCCCAGCGGTCGCGACGACCCGGCGAATCAGGACGCGCATGGGCGTAGGTACCTTGATAGATCGCGTTGGAGTCTAGCCAGAGGAGAACGCGCCCCATAGACTGCGCGTCGACTTTTACCTTGCAGTGCGATTCGTCGAAATACTCCGGGAGACGGCTCGCATAGGCTCCCGAGGAATACGGCTGATGAATCCCTGAAGACGTCCACAGGAGCCAATAGAATTGAACCAGCGGCTTCCCAAGCTTCTTTTGACTCTCGAGAATTTCCCCCGTGAGCATGTTCTCTTGACGGTAAGAGCGGGAGCGTAAAAGGAGGGATTCGTACGACATGCTGAAAAATCGCGTCATATCTCCGGAGAGATCGCATCCTCCCGCGGGGTCTGGACTGTCGTGACAGGAGAGACAATATTTGTCGAGGACGGGCTGAACGAGGGACTGATAGTCGAGTACGCCCGCGTCGAGCGTCGGGTTCAGTCCGCGTTGCGCGCGATCGATATGCGCGGCGTATATAAATTCGGGCAGTTTAGGAAGATCAGGAGCTCGAAGTCCGGCCATTGGGCGACGACTTGCGTCCTGCGCGGTCGCAGGAATCGAGTCTCGATCTTCATGACACCCGACGCAACCGATCGATTCCCCCGGCATGAATTGGACGGCGCTTGTCATTCGTTGAACTTCGCGTCCCTGGGCGTCGAGAGCTTGGAAGTAGATTTCGCGTAGCGCGGGGACAAAGAAGTTTGCGGAGCCGTCTTCTTCGACGGGGACGTCGCCCCAGCATCTTTTCGCGTAGTAGGTCGCGACGCCCATCGACGGGGACTGATCGAACGCGCGGTTATAGAGCTCTTCGGTTTTGCGAATTTGCTCCATGATGCGGATAGTTTTGATTGTTCCGCGTTTGACGGTCGGCTCTAGGCCTTGATAGACGTCGGCGAGGACGACTTGTCCGACCGGATCGCCGTCGAGGAGGTTCCGTCGCTCGGGAATACCGAAGGAGTCGACAAGGGAGTCGTCGTTCCGCGCGGCGTCGACGAGCGCGTAATAGTCGTCGTGCGCTTCAAGCGAGTCCGTTTTTCTCAGACCTGAGTAGAGTTCGCGCGGCTGGAGAGTCGGGCGGAGCGTTTTGCGGAGGTTGGAGTCGACGACGCGCGTCGCGGGGAGCGAGGGGCGCGACGTTTCCATGAGAGGAATGGGGCAGAAGCAGTCGAGACGGGGTTCTTCACAGAGGAGGCGTCGATTTCCGTCGCAGTCGAGGAGCCAGATCCGATACCGAGGCGAGTTCTCTTCAAAGACGCTCGGGGAGGCGGAACCGAAGGCGCATAGCGCGCGTTCTTCGTCGAGGGCGAAGGGATCGCGATAGGCGTATTCAAACTGACGATCCTGAACGACGTTGATTTCAGCGGACCAGAATTGGTAACCGCCGTCCTCTTTGCCCGCCTCGATTCCCTTGGAACGGTCGACGATACCGACGGCTCCGCAGGGATAGCCGTGGTGCGGGGTAAAGGCGGCGATCACTTTAGACGCGGGCGCTCCGGGGATGGGGCGCGCTTGGAGGATTGACCCGAAGTCGCGCTGGGTGTTGCCGTAGAAGAGCTGATACTGCGTTCCTTCCGGATTTTGCGTCCAGAGGGATTGGCGATACGTCAAGTCGCGGTCGATATATTCCCAGCGGGTGAAGAGGACGCGCCCGTCGGGGAGAACTTGAGGGGTGAAATCCGAGAGGGTGTTCATGCTCACGCAACGGATATTCGACCCGTCGGCGTTCATCGTAAAGAGGTTGGACGCGGGGCCCGGCTGACAAACGGTGCGTCCGAAACGTCGATTCGAAACGAAGACGATTCCGCCGTCGGGGAGCTCGGCGGGGGAGACGTCGAAGAACGGGCCCTTAGTGAGTTGCGTAAGGCCTGAACCGTCGACGTTAATTTTCCAAATGTTCCAATATTCGGAGTCTTTGGGGCGGTAGGAAAAGTAGATTGTCTTGGCGTCGTAGGAGAGATTCATGTCGAAGATCGCGCCGTCCGGATCGGCGAAGATCGTTTTGACTCCATCCTCGGGCGCGTTGGGATCGACGAGGCGGATAGCGGCGCCAAGTTGCTTGGGGAGGGACTGCCAGAGTTCGTTCCCGACGGAGTAGGGCTGGGTGCGCATCGACCGCGCGACGTACAGGATCGGCGGTACGTCGTCGACGCTCATCGTCTCGGGAGTTTCAGCGTCCGACGGTTGCGCGGGAAGGAAGGGGACGGCTTGGAAGGGCGCGTCGCCGAGTTTAACGCGCAGGGATCGATATTCGACCGCGTTTTGCCAAAGTCTAAGGGCGAATGTGCCGACGCGGAGAGGATCGTCCGGTTGGGGATTCGGATCGCGATATTCTCCCGTTTTTTCGCCGTCGATATAAAATTCAAAGCCGGTCGCGTCGAAGTGGATCGACAATTTGAAGAACCTTCCGACGGGGACGTCGTACGCGTAACGTTTGAGTTGATGATAATTATGGCGATGCGCGCCTAGATTGACGAGTTTTTCCGCGGGATTGAAGCCGATTTCGTATCCGTTGAAGGCGTCTGCGCCGACCTGCGAGTCGGTAATTTTGAAGCAAACGCCCGAGAATCCCGAAGCGGCGTTTGGAAAGCGGAGCTTGAGTTCGACGACGCCTTCCGTCGCTTGGCGCCATTGGGAATCGTCGTAGGTAAGACGCGCGCCTTCATTTCCTGGGGCGGCGAGAATGCCGTCGGCGTCGACGCGCCATTCTCCGCCGTAGACGGCAAAGCCTTCTACTGGCGAGGCTTCTTGCGGCGCGACATAGGGTAGGGCGAGGATTGAAGAAAGATCCGCGGCGGTTGCGGAACGAAGATCCTGCTCTTGGGCGCGTATTCCTTGAGAAACGAGGAGTAGCGTAAAAAGTAGAGGGAGGAAGAAGGAACCCATCCGTTGAGCGCAACGCGCCAAAGCCTTTTTCATAAGATTACTCCGTCGTGGTGTTGAAACATTTCTTGGATACGCTTGTAACTTTCAAGGTTTCCGACGTCAAGGCGTTTTCCCGGCATAAGGTACGCGTGAACGGGGATCCGCGTCGCCAGCCATGCGAGGAACGAGCCGGGAGCGTCGACTCCACACCCTTGCTTGAGGGCGGTCGTTACGAGAGGGAGATCTTCGCGACGATAGAAATAAAAGGGGGGCGCGCACCAATGCGACTTCGGTTCCCGCGGTTTTTCTTCCATTGCGACGACGCGATCCTGCGCGTTGATTTGCATAACTCCGCAGTTCTTTAGTTTCTCGACGTCGGGCTCATAGTAGCGCATTGCGCAACTCGTTCCTTTTTCTAGAGCGTAATCGAGAAACCCCTTTAAGCTAAAATCAAGGAGGTTGTCCCCCGCGAGAACGAGGAGATCGTCGTTAATTTTGAGCGAATCGATACCTAACGCCAGATCGCGAACGGCGCCGAGGCGCGTTTCATTTGTCAAAGTTCCGTCGTTGACGACTGCGATCTTCTCAGAGCGAGTCTTGATCCAGGCGTCAAAATGCTCGACAAAACGCGCGTTGGAGACGACGCAATAGTCGTCGATCAGGCGCGTTGTTTCCAGGTCGTCGACGAGTCGGTCAAGGATGTTTTTTTCTCCGACCTTAAGGAGCGGTTTGGGAAAATTTTGGGTGAGGGGATAGAGACGCGTGGCGAACCCCGCCGCGAGAAACAAACATTTCATATGTCTTTTTTCCTATTTTCAGAGCTGAACCCCGTCCGCCGTGTCGCACATGTGAACGCAATACTTCTCCGAAAGTTCGGGGTATTGCTTCAAATACGCTTTCGAAACCGAGTCGGCGATTTCGTCGGCGCGTTCCGGATCGACGAGCGCGTAACAACAGCCTTTGAAGCCGGCGCCGGCGAAGCGTCCGCCGTAGATTCCCGGCGTTTTTTTCATGATATTGTAGAGGGTGATTTGCTCGGGCGCGCCGCTTTCCCACAAATCGATACTGCTCTGTCCCGATTCGAAGGAGAGCCGCCCGTACTCAATCAAATCTCCGCGCCGCCACGCTTGCGCGCCTTTTTCGACGCGTTCGTTTTCCGTGTACCAGTGAGCGCAACGCTTGCGCCAAGGGGTTGGGAGGCGATCTTTATATTCTTCAAAGACTTCGCGCGGAACCAATCTTGCGAAAGAGTTGGTAAATTTGTCGTATTCCATCCCCGAGAACGCTTGAAGAGCATAGACTCCCGCGCGCAGTTCGTCGACGCGCGTATTGAACTTCGAGCCGACGAGGGAATGTTCGAGTCCGGAGAAGAAGACGGCGATTTTGAACTTAGGCATATCCGGATGCTGTGGAATCAGTTCATAGGAGCCGTCGAGGGAGTCGAGATAGAGTAGCGAGTCGCGTTGGCATAAAGTCTCGCAAGATTGGTCTAGTCGACCGATGGAGACGCCGACGTATTGCGCTTCCGCTTCGTAGGCCAAATCGATGAGATCTTGACGGGTGAGTTCGAGACGGTTGACGCGAGCTAGGGCGACCAAGAATGCGATCGTGACAGCCGCTGAAGAGGAAAGGCCGCCGATGGGGAGCTCCCCTTCGATCACGCCGCTGAGTCCGACGGCCAGCGGCGTTCGTCGACTAAGCGCGATCGTCGCTCCGCGGAGATAGTCCGCCCAGTCGCGTTCCTTCTCGGAGGGCGTCGTCGCGACGTGCCACTGCGCGCGTTTGCTAAACTGCAACGATTTCATTTCGACGACGCCGTTGCGCTTGGGGCCGTAGGCGAGGCGTATTCCCTTGTCGACGGCGAAGCCGGTAATTTTTCCGAGGTTGTGGTCGACGTGCGCTCCTATGGGACAGACGCGATAGGGACAAAAGGAAATTCCCGAGGGGGCGCGGCGATAGATTTTCTGAAAGCGTTCTTCACACAGCATAGGAGGTACTCCGCAATATTGAAAAATTCGTGCCCATCGGGGAAGGAATCAACGCGTTGACTCAACCCTTCGTCGTTGTAGTCATTGTAGAAATTACCGGGTAGAAAAGCAAGTAGGAGAGGGAAAAGAGGATTTAAAATATTTTATAAATTTCTACTTGCACAAAACGAATCACGTGTTATTATGCACGAGTCAATCAAACGACATGTAAGTCGCGGGGTTGGGCGCATAGCTCAGTTTGGTTAGAGCGCGTCCCTGATAAGGACGAGGTCCATGGTTCGAATCCATGTGCGCCCGCTTTAAAGAGCTTCGAGCTTTTGCTTGGAGCTCTTTTTTATTTGCTTTGTTGGCTTTTTCCCCTTGACTCTTAACGAAAAGGGGATACTATATTGGTCGTTGAGTGTGGGCGCATAGCTCAGTTTGGTTAGAGCGCGTCCCTGATAAGGACGAGGTCCATGGTTCGAATCCATGTGCGCCCGCTTTAAAGAGCTTCGAGCTTTTGCTTGAAGCTCTTTTTTTATATCGTTACAGATCGCGCAAAGGAGATCGCCAATGACGAAACGAACTCTAAACGTCGGTATTATCGGGTATGGAATGATCGGGAAGGTTCATGCGTACGCGACGGCGACTTTGCCCTGGTTCGCGCCTCAACTTGAAGTCGTCGGCAAGGTGTTGGCCGTGGCGACTTCGCGTCTCGAGACGGCGCGGCGCGCTCAAGAGCAGATCGGATGTCCCCTCGTTTACGACGATTACCGCGCGTTAATCGCGAATCCCGAAATCGACGTCGTCCACATCTGTACGCCGAACGCGGAGCATCTGCCCGCGCTGTTAGAGGCGATCCGCGCTAATAAGCATATCTACTGCGAAAAGCCGATCGTCGCGGGGCCCGACGAAGCGGAGGCGTTGAGAAGGGCGTTGGAGGAGAGCGCGTCTTCGAAAGTTCACGGGGTGGCGCATCATCTTCGGGGCTTTACGGCGTTGCGAAGGGCGAAGGAATTGATCGACGAGGGGCGTTTAGGTCGTATCGTTCAGTATCGAGTAGGGTACTACCATTCGAGCATGCTTGATTCAACGCGACCTTGGCGTTGGAAGCATGGGGAGAAGGGAGGAACGATCTTTGACTTGGGTTCGCACCTTTTCGATCTTGTCGGTTGGCTAATAGGGCGTCCAGCGCAAGTAATCGCGAACGCGTCGATATGGACGCCGCGCCGTCCGATAGCGGACGGATCGTCGGAGACGCGCGAGGTTGTGGCGGAGGACTCCGTGTCAATCCTCACGCGGGGGGCGTTGGACGGGGCGTGGCAAACGCCGTTGACGACGGGGGTCGTTGAGGCGACGAAATTGACGAACGGCGCGGAGGACGAACTGAAGCTTGAGATCAGCGGAACAGAAGGTTCTCTGAGATTTTCGCTGATGGATTCGCATTATTTGGAATTTTTCGACGCGCGGGTTTCCTTTGGTAAGAATGGCGGAGCCGCGGGATGGACTCGAATCCCGTCGGGCGCTCGATATGAAGCGCCTGAATCTGACTTTCCGTCCCCGAAATCGACAACGGGATGGTTGAGAGCGCATGTGGCGTCCCTTGCGGGGTTTTATCAAGGGATTTCGGGCGGGCGTCCGCGCTGCGCGAGCTTCGACGACGCTTTGCAGACCCAAAAGGTGTTGACTGCGGTCGCCGAGTCGGCGCGACTTAATCAATGGACAAACGTTGAGAATTGACGTTATTGACGCGCTTAATTTATATGAATGAGGTTTAAAACATTGTGTTTGAGTTAGTTAAGCCATTTGAACCGTCAGGAGATCAGCCGTCGGCGATTCGCGAGTTAGTCGATTCCTTCCACGGCGGCGCGAAACGACAAACACTCTTGGGGGTTACCGGTTCTGGCAAAACGTTCACGATGGCGAACGTCATTCAGGAGCTTCAGCGACCGACGCTTGTTCTTTCGCATAATAAGACGCTAGCGGCGCAACTTTACGACGAGTTCAAGGCGTTTTTCCCCAACAACGCCGTGTCGTATTTTGTGAGTTATTACGATTATTACCAGCCGGAGGCGTATATTCCGCAGCGCGATCTCTATATTGAGAAAGATTCGTCGATCAACGACGAGATCGATCGGTTGCGCTTAGCAGCCACAAGCTCCCTTATGAGTCGCGACGACGTGATTGTCGTTGCAAGCGTGAGTAGCATCTACGGATTGGGGTCGCCTGAAGATTATAAGAACCTGACGCTGTGTTTGAAGGTCGGAGAATCTCTTAGTTATAACGAGACGTTGCGCCGTCTTGTCGACATGCAGTACACGCGTAACGACGCGTCCTTTGAACGCGGTCATTTCCGCGTGCGCGGCGATACGATCGACGTGCGCTTATCTTATGAGGAGTTTGCCCTAAGGATCGAATTGTGGGGAACGGAGATCGATAGCCTTTCATATTTTGATCCAACTTCTGGTAAAACAATTAAGACTCTTAAGGAAGCTTATGTTTATCCAGCAAAGCACTTTGTGATGCCGGAAGAAAGAATACGAGAGGCGGTCGTCAAGATCAACGCCGAAATGACGGAGCAAGTGAAACGCCTCGAGGCTCAGGGAAAGATCTTGGAATCGCAGCGACTTCTTGCGCGAACGCGTTATGATATGGAGATGCTTTTGGAGACGGGCGTCTGCCCAGGAATCGAGAATTACAGCGCGATTTTTGAAGGTCGAGCCCCAGGAACGCCGCCCAATACGCTCTTTGATTACTTTCCGGATGACTTTTTATTATTTATTGACGAATCACATGTGACGTTGCCGCAGATTCGCGCGATGTACGCGGGGGATCAAGCGCGAAAAAAGAACCTTGTGGAGCATGGTTTTCGTCTGTCGAGCGCGAAGGACAACAGGCCGTTGACCTTTGCCGAATGGGAATCGCGACTCGATAAAGTCGTTTTTGTGAGCGCGACGCCGGGCGAATATGAAAAGAACGCCGCCAATGGCAAGATTGTAGAACAATCGATACGTCCGACGGGGCTTCTGGATCCGGAAATAGAGGTTGTGCCCGCGGCGGTTCAAATTGAACACCTTTACGAACAAGTTCTGGAGCGCGTCGCGCGGAAGGAGCGCGTTCTCGTCACCGCATTGACAAAGCGACTTTCCGAAGATTTAGCCGCTTATTTTGTGAAAAAGAACGTTAAATGTCGATGGTTGCACAGCGAACTCGACGCGTTTGAACGCGTTGAATTGTTGCGCGATTTAAGAAACGGCGAATTTGACGTGTTGGTGGGCGTCAACCTTCTTCGCGAGGGACTCGACCTTCCGGAAGTGTCGTTAGTCGCGATACTTGACGCGGACAAAGAGGGCTTTTTGAGAAGCGAAACCTCCCTTATTCAAACGATCGGTCGATGCGCGCGTAACGCTCATGGGAAGGTGATTCTTTACGCCGATAAAATGACGGATTCGATGAGTCGCGCGATCGCGGAGACGGAACGTCGCCGAGCGCGTCAGGCCCAATATAATGAGGAACACGGGATAATTCCCAAGACCGTTCACCGAAGCGTTAAAGAAGGCGTCGACGCGGAAGCGGCGGCGCGAGAACGCGCGAACGCAGTCGTCGGCGCGAATAAATCGACCGAGTATATAACGCTAGAGTACCTCGACGAGTTGCAGAACGAGATGCTTGAAGCGGCGGAAAAGCTCGAATTCGAACGCGCCGCTTACCTTCGCGACAGAATTAACGCGCTTAGGGAAAAAATCGGAACGAAGACGACGGTCTTTGAATTCGATCAAACGCAGAAAAAGAAAGGTCGAGGAAGAGGCCGAGGCGGCGTTTCACGCGCTCGAATACCTAAACCGGAGAGATAATATCTCTTTCTTGCTCATATAGGGGGACAACGAATTTTGGTCTCCCTTTTTCTCACATTGGGAAGGTTGATTTAGAAAGTTGTTTACCTAAGACTTTTCTTTTGCGGATTGACAGAATAAGCTAAACGATCCATTTGGCAACGCTAAACTTGGGATGCTGCTGGAGAAATAATTCTTGGTCATGTTCTATGGAAAGAAGGATTCAAAGTGTAAAACAATTTCTAGTCGCAGAAGTTTGAGACGTTTTTTACACTGTGATTTGAAAAAAGAAAAATTATTTTGATTATTTTGGGAACAAACGTTGACTTTAAGTCGTCAACCAGTTATCCTTGATTTAAAGTCTCTGTTACTCAGAGCGACCTTTAAATCAACAATGATTTTCGTTCCCTAAATTTATTAGGAGCCGCGCCATGAAGAACAAAGCGCTGAGGATTCAAAGTCGTGTTTTAGGGCGACTAGGCTTTTTCTCCACCTCCGGGAGAGGAGAAGCGTTAAGAATGCGCGTTTTTTCCTGTGCGCTTGCTTTTAAGCTGACTATTTTTTTTTCTGACCTTTGAGTATTGTTTGAACTGATTTACTGTCGAAGCGTTTGTGGTTTTGATCCGCAATAAACGCGAAGGAGATGGAAGTGTCGACAGAGTTCTTCAAAAATACAGGAATGTTGACTATCCCCGCGTTGTGCTTATGGGCGTTGTACGCGTGTATGGGAGGCGTCGTCGGTTCGTTCCAAGACGATTATATTCCATATGCAGGAGAAACGCTCGAATCGTCTCCTCAATTAGCGGAAGATGCTGGAATAAAGGTCGTCGCTTCATTCTATCCCTCCGAGGTATATTATGGAGATATGGCGTATTTGCTTGTTTCGGAAGAGAACTTAACGGAAAATGTACTCCGGAATCTTCCAGACTCTGTGTCATTGCAGCAGACGACGTTTCAAGTCGAGATAACTTCGCCTGCTTTGTCTTCGAAATATGAATGGTATGAGGAAGCTGACACAAGCGTCATAAGCGACTATCATTATGGCTCAGCAGATTTGAAAGTCGGCGGCGTTATTTTAGGAAATCGACAAACTATTGAATTCCCGCCTCTTGAAGATTGGAACGCGCCTTTTGGGAAAGAAATGCGACAAAAGATGACGTCTGATGGAGTCGAGTGCGTCTTGACGGTTAGGTATCAGTATAGTCTTCCGGAACATTCGGGAGAAAGCGACACATTTTCTAAAACGATTTTACTTAAAGCGCGTCCTGAAGAAGAGATGGAGCTTTTAGAGAAATGGTGTTGGGCGACGCCTGAAACTCTTTTCCCGCACCGTGAAATTAAGTTTGACCGGAAAATGCCGCGTGGTGAAAGTTGGCGCGTCGAATCAAGTGGAAAGAGCGATATCAACATTGAGTTTTATCGTTATGGTTCGTGGCTCTTCATTCGAACTGGGAACCGGAAACCGTCCGATCCGAATAATCCTATGACTTTGGCGGGCTGGCGTTATCTTGAAAAGAGTCTAAAACCTTCGACTTGTCGAGATGAAATTCGGCTAACTCGTTTACAACTTGAATATTATTCCTCAACAACCCAGAAACAGAGGGATGAGGCAAAAAAAGAATTGGTCGATTGGCTTTATTCTTTGCCGCAAGCGCAAGGGTTTCAGTGGTTTCCAGCTTGAAATCGAAAGAATGGCTGTTCCGTAAAACTAAGCTAGAAAAAGGTTACTTTGAGTTGATGAACGCGCTAGATCGACAATGAAATTCAGTTTGGCGCTCTTGTCCCTTTCATCTCAAGGAATTTAGCGCTTGGGAGAACTCATAATATTTTGAAAGAAAACGAAAAAAGTATGAAAACCTTATTATTTTTATAGGAGTCAAAGGATGTATAAGGTTTCCGCTGTCAAAAAGACCC
>CAVGEG010000059.1:0-2118 GCA_963628165.1 Paratractidigestivibacter sp.
CGTTTTAGGCGCGTCGGCTTTTTTCGACGCGTCGCTATTTTCTTTTTCAGAACGCGGCTCGAGAGCAAAGAGAGTCGGCGCGTACTCTTTCGGTTTGGGGAGCGAAGGAGGGGGAGGCGGGGTCTCCTCGACGCGTCGTTGCGCGATCTCGAGACAGTAGGCGACGACGGAGCGATTGCGCGCGCCAAGGGGCGCCAAGACGCGGACGCCGGGACAAACGCGACCGCGCAACGCGTCGGGAACCTTATAATCAAAGACGCCGTCGGGGCCGTCGACAAACGCGACCCGCGCGACAAGAATCTCGCGCAAGGGATCGTAGAGGATCCACGTCGGATTCGTTGGATCAAAAAAGGTTTGCCCCTGAAGCTGATTCATGCTCGGCGTTCACTTCCATATCTTTCTATCAAGGACGCGGTAGGAAATAGCCTCGAAAAGATGTTGTTGCTCGATATTCTCGACGCCTTCCAAGTCGGCGATGGTTCGCGCGACGCGCAGAATTTTATCATGAGCGCGCGCGGAGAAGGAGAAGCGTTCCATGGCGTCTTCAAGCATCTTGTCGCATTCGGAAGAAAGCTGGGCGTAACGCGTGATATGTCCGCGACGCATCTGCGCGTTAACGCGGATCGATTCGACGCGATAGCGTTCCGTCTGGATTTCGCGCGCGCGCAACACCTTTTCGCGGAGCTCCGCGCTCGACGTCTGCGGTTCCGTCGAGGAAAGTTCGCGATACGTCACAGGAAGCGTCTCGATGTGCACGTCGATTCGGTCGAGAAGCGGGCCGCTAATCCGCGCCATATAGCGTTCGACCTGTTGATCGGAGCAACGGCATTGTCGTTTAGGATCGCCACGGAATCCGCACGGACACGGGTTGAGCGCGGCGACGAGGACGAAATTCGCGGGGAAGGTCTCCGACTGGTTCGCGCGCGTAATTCGCGCGACGTGGTCTTCGAGGGGCTGGCGGAGCGCCTCAAGGGTCTTGCGATTAAACTCGGGCAGTTCGTCGAGGAAGAGAACGCCGTTGTGCGCGAGGCTGATTTCGCCGGGCGTCGGGGACGCGCCGCCGCCGACGAGCCCCGCTTCGCTGATCGAATGGTGCGGTTCGCGGAAAGGACGCGCCGCGATGAGCGCCTTCCCCTCCAACTTGCCGACCGCGCTGTAAATTTCCGTCGTTTCGAGCGCCTCTTCGAGAGTCATCGGGGGGAGAATCGTCGTCAAACGCTTCGCAAGCATCGTTTTCCCCGCGCCGGGAGATCCGAACATGAGGACGTTGTGTCCCCCCGCCGCGGCGATCGTCATCGCGCGTTTCGCCGTCTCCTGACCATGAACTTCCGCAAAGTCGACGTCGTACTTCGAATGCGTTTCAAATTCATTGCCCGTCAAACCGGGAGTCGGATCGATATTCAAGCGACCTTGGAGAAAGCCGACGGCGTCGGCGAGCGTTTCGACCGCGATCGCGTCGATTCCGTCGACGAGAGCGGCTTCCGGAGCGTTTTCCTTCGGGACGAGAATTCCGCGCAACCCCGCTTCCTTTACGGCGCGCGCCGCGGCCAGAACCCCGCGACACGGTCGCGCGTGGCCGTCGAGATCGAGTTCGCCGAGAACCGCGTATTCGCTAAGAGAATCGAATTTCGCCAGCCCGGCGGAAGAGATTATACCCAGCGAGATCGGCAAATCAAGAGAGGGAGACTGCTTCGGCAGATCTGCGGGCGCAAGATTCACGAGGACATTGCACGAACCTATATTGAACCCGGCGTGCCGAATCGCAAGTCCGACGCGAACCCCGCTTTCGCGTACGACCGTCTTGGCGAGTCCGACAATCGTCGTTCTCCCCTCCTCGTTCGAATCGTCGGGAAGTTTGGCGACATAGGTTTCGACGTCAACCGGATAGGACGCCGCCCCTAGCAACGTGTATGTTTTGATCTTAGTAAGCATGAGACGCCCCTTCGGAAAAAGGGATCATGACTGCGGAGCGTCAGCTGTTTCAGTCCCCGCGGCGGCGGAGGACGATTCCTCCAAAAAGACGCCTATCTTACGAATGCGCTCATAACGTTGAGCAAGGAGTTCGTCGGCGGAAAGCTTCGACAATTCCTTCAGTTTCGCCTTGAGGTACTTCTTGAG
>CAVGEG010000059.1:2128-18458 GCA_963628165.1 Paratractidigestivibacter sp.
CTTCTTGAGATTGAGCGCCATGATGCGGTGGTCGCGGTGTGCGCCGCCGATCGGCTCTTCAATAATGTCGTCGATGACGCCAAACTGATATAGATAAGGAGCCGTGAATTTAAGAGCCTCCGCAGCCTTGTCCTTGTATTCGCCGCTCTTCCAAAGGATGCCCGCGCACCCTTCGGGGCTAATCACACTGTAGTAAGAATAGCGGAGCATCCCGACGCGATTCCCCAAGCCAATGCCGCAAGCGCCGCCGCTTCCCCCTTCGCCAATCACTACGCAGACGATCGGCGTCTTCAGGAGCGCCATCTCATACATCGAATCGGAGATTGCGCGTCCGATCCCGCGTTCTTCAGACTCAATGCCAGGATACGCGCCGGGGGTGTCGATTAAGACGATCACGGGAAGCTTGAACTTCGCCGCAAGCTTCATCTTTTCGATCGCTTTGCGATACCCTTCGGGGTGCGCCATGCCGAAATTCGCTTCTTGGCGTTCCTTAAAGTTCCGTCCCTTATTCTGACCGATCACGACGGCGCGAAATTCATCCAAACGCACAAACCCGGTCAAAATCGTTCGGTCGTCCCCGTAAAGCTTATCCCCGTGGAGCTCGACAAATTCGTCGAAGACCATATTGATATAGTCGATCGCCTTAGGACGATCCGGATGACGCGCGACCTCGACGGTCTCCCACGCGGTGAGATTGGCGTAAATCTTCTTCGTCAATTCCGCGACGCCCAGCTGGAGACGCAACGCTTCGTCACGAACCTCAGGGGAATTCGCCTGAGAACGGAGCTGCTCAAGTTGCGCTTCTAGTTCGTATATCGGTTTTTCAAACGAAAGCTTTTGACTTGGAATCGCCATCTTCTACCTGCCTTTTCATTGCGTCAATGCGCGTCCGTTCCTCACAACGCGAGTTAGACGCTCTGTCGAAAGTATAAACGATAACAAAATTCCTACAAGGAATAGCGGCCCCCTTTCGCGTAATTCTTCACGCCTTGACGAACGCGCTCCGACGCGCCTTCCGACAAAAAAACGTCGCGTCTCGACGACGCGACGCGACAACTCTTCCTTCTCCGCTCTCGACCGTTAGACCGCAAGATCGTTGATGGTCGTTTTCGTCTTGCGCGGTTCGAGAGAACGCCATGAAAGGAGTAGGAACGCCGATCTCTTCATCGGCTTCATGAGGATCCAGAACACAAGGGGTTGAAACGCCGAGAAAAAAAGGGCGATTGGAAAGAAGGACGCGACGAAGTTATAACAAATCGCCGACAGAATGGTGATTATACAAAATATCACCGACGGCGTGCCATACGCGTAAATCGGTTTCTCACCGCGGCTTAAACCATTTTGCGCAAACTGGTTCAGCGACCGATCGAGACAATCCGCTCCCCGACCAAATGCGACGAAGAGCCAATAAAACTTAAAGAGGGGGATCAAGAGGCAAAGCGAGGCGAGCAAAGGCGACATTCTCCTGAAACGCGGCGGAATCGCCTTCCATAGATAATATACGAAGAAATACTGCAAAAGACCGCCCAGTCCAATGATCAGAAGGCTTGCCTCAAACAACCAAAAATCCAAACCTTCGAAACTTTCCAATCCATTCTCTGTTTTTAGAACGCTGGAACCTGCGGCGAAGGCAAAGGCGATAGTCGTCGCCAACCCCAAAATGAAAAAGACGAGAGACGCGGTGTGCCAAAAGTCCAGAGCCGAACGGATTTTCCCCATAGCATACGGAAGTCCTAGTCCGAAGCCGCCTAACTCATTTGGATCGGGGGGCGTCTTAGACGGCGCGGCGGCGGAAGTCGCGGCGCCCTGAGGTTCGGGGGAGGCGGCAAAATGCGCTTTCTCATACGCGACCATGAGAATCGGTTCTTTGCGCAATGGACGCGATCCCTCGCCGTCGCGCCAGACCAACGAGTCAAAATTGATCTTGTTCTGATCAAGAAAAGAGAGAAGCTCCGAGATACGGTAGGGTCCATACCCCGTCTTTCCGTCGACGCTATAGAACCATTCCTTCGATTCGAGGGACGTCGGACTCCCCGGCGCGGCGGGCTGATCGTGAGAATCGCTCGACGCCGCGCCGCCGCTCTCCGCGACGGAACTCTCCCCGCCGCTAGTTGCAAACGCCCCCGCAAACTCCCCGATCTCGCTTACCGCCTTCCAGTCGAGACGATTCAGCGATAATTCCGTATTGCTTTGAATCTTCCCCGCTTCAATCATCGAACGCACGCGTTCCGAACTCAGCGGTCCAAAGGAACGCCCCGAGACTTTAATATAATACTGAGCCATAACGAAATCTAACCTCGTATAACAGCGTCTATTTTATGCGTTCTCCCCCTTGTGAAAGGAGAGCGTCTCTTTGCAAGATTATTTTTCCACGTTCTTTCGCGTCGCGTCGACGAAGAGGCGCCGCGCTTCCTCGCGCTCGGCGGAGAGCTCCGCCTCGGTTGCGAGAGGATCCGCGTTCCGCGCGCTTTGCGCGTACAGACCAAGTCCTTGTAAACGAATGAGAAGCTTGTAGCGCAAGCATAGTTCGACGACAAGGATCGCCAGAGGAACGACTCGCAAGACGTACGACCAAACGTAGTGCGAACTCATGTACCCAATGTAGAAGTTCGTCGCTTCGTTGAGGGACAAAAGGAGCGCAAACGCGTGCGCCGTCAAACCGGGGAACGCGAGCGTCAAATAAATCAGGTGAGCGGCGTAACAGAGCGTCGCGATGATCGTTAGAACGCCGACGGTTCGCGCCAGTCGCGTCGGCGCGGCGAAACGCGCTCGGTTGTCGTCCAGAATCTCTAACGTCGCGACGCCCGCCCGCGCGCCCCCGACGTACGCCTTGAAGAACCAATACAGACTCCACAGGGGCACAAGATCGAGGAACGCGATTTTTCGCGGAGAAGCGAAGCGCGTCGACTCCTCCGTCGTCTGCCAGAAGTAGAAAAGGAAAAACGAGGACGCAATCTTCCCGGCGCACCATACGCACGCCAAAGGCGCAAGCATTATTCCGGCGTTTTGATTCGTCGGCCAAAACGTGGAAATAATCGCGGCGACGACGCAGGCGAGGAAAAAACCGAGACTCGACGAACGCATTTTCGTCGCCACGGCGCGGCGCGCGTAAAACTCCGCGCCAGAATCGGCCTCCGGAGGGGGCGCTAAGACGTCCCGATAATCCCCCTCTTCATTCTGGATACTCATGGCGTTCCTCCTTTATTTGGCGTCGCGCGCGTAGACGGGAACCCAACGGAACTCCTTCCAGTCGCGATCTTCGTTGAGAACGGCGGTATTCGGGGTAGCGTAGACGCCAATCTGGACGACATAATCTTCCGAACCGGGGCAAATCCAAAGGGACGCTCCGTCGGTTATCGACGTCGATTTGCCGAATACAACGTTCGGGGTCTGCTCGTCGGAGTCGAGGAAACCGACCCATTGATATTCGCACGCGATATTGGCAAGCTCCCCATTCATAAACGCGGCTCGCGCATCCGCGAGCGCTTCGGTAAGGCTCGGAAGGGCCTTGAGAGCCTCTTTGGCCGCGTCGCGATTCTTTGCCATATCCGAATCGTCGACGTCGTACGAGTTGAACGTCAATTTCAGTCCGGAAACCGGCAGATCGTTTTCAACCCACTTCTCGAGCTTCTCAAAGCCTGGAAAACCTTCCGCGGAGCGAATAATCGGCGCGAGAAGCTGCGCCTTGAGGATCGGATCGAGAACGTTTTCGTCCGCGGAGCCGAGGACGCGTAGCGCGTCGTCGACGGCGTCGATCCACATCTTAGGAGTCGGGTTCTTTTGGCGAAGCGGATCGATTAAACGATAAATGGAGTATTGAGGCGCTTCGACCGACGAAGAGGCGTATTTCTTCGCGGATTCGGGAAGTTCCTCGGGGACGGAGCGTTCCGGAGCTGGATAATAATCGATAACGCGGGACGGTCGTTTCGGATCCTTGGTCGCGTAATAGTACGCGTCCTTCTCGGAATCGTAGACGACGTAGGCGACGCTTCGATATTTGTCGAAGGCGCTCACAAGAACCGAGGACGCGTGGGAATATCCGCCGTTTTGCGCGAAGCGTGCCAACGCGTCGTAGGCTTGCTTCGCGACCTTCTCCTCAGGCGCGAATTTCCCGACGCTTAGGAACGATTTCTCCGTGCTAAGATACGCGTCGCCGTCGACCGCGGCGTCGTTGACCGACGATTTCGTCTTGGCAGTCTTGTTCCAAGCTTGCGCGAGCCTCGCCTTCGCGGTCGAGTCGATCGCGCTTTGAAGCGCCGTCGAGAGAGCCGATTTCGTCGCGTCGTCGTCCCCTTCCCCGATCTCTTCGGGCGCGTTCTTCATTTCGGTAAGAATGCCGATAAAACCTTCGACGTTCCCGACGTTCGCCGCGAGTCGAGGATGGTATTCTTGCCTAGCTTCCGCGCGATGAAGACGTTTTTCTTCCCCTTGAAGAACCTTGAAGAGCGCTTCGCGTTCAGCGACGAGAGGTTTGGAGACGTTGAGGGATTTTTCCTCTTGGACGAGGAGAAGGAGCGCGCTCTGCGCCGCTTCGTAACGACGCCGCCGCTCCGACGTACCGACGCCCTGAACGTTCGTCGCGGCGTCGACAAGCGTCTTCGCCGCCGCGAGTTTCTCCTCGTAAAGCCTTGAAGTCGACTCTTTGCGCTCTTTCGAAAGATTCGAGTCGTCGCGCAAAAGCTTGACGTATCCGCAATCCGTCTTTTCCTTCTCGTCGCGGAAGAGCTTTTTCAACTCGGCGAGGAGTTCCGCCGCGGGAAGCTGGGAATCGTGCGCTTTCTGGATATCGTCGACAAGAGAGGCGATCTTTTCGACGCGCGCGGCTTCTGTCTTTTTGACGTCGGCGAGGCGCGCGATGGCTTCGGCGTACGCCGTTTCATTTTGGTATTCAGGATGATCTTCGGAGTTTTGTGCGACGAGCGTCTCCACTTCGGCGAGCGCGTTCGCATCGCCCCCTTCAAAGGCGTCGAGCCGCGCCGCGATCATAGCGGCGGACTCGCGAGCGTTGCGCGTCGCGATCGTTTTGGAGACGACGAACGCGACGCCCCCGACGATGACGGCGAGGGTTAAGACGGCGGCGACGACGAGCGCGGTCGTCCTACGACGACGCTGGAGTTCCTCGTTCGAAACGATCGCGACGTAGACGTTCTCAAGTTTTGAAGGAATCTTCATTCCGGCGGCGTCGGCGGCCTGTTCGGCTCGATCACGGACGGCGCGAAGATCGTCGATCGTCGTCGTCGCATCGCCAAGCGCGGCTTCAAAATCGGCGAACGCTTCGCGCGCTACCTCGGCGTTCTCTTCAGCGTGTTCGAGGACGAGCGCCGCGCGAATCAACTCGTCGAGACGACTACGCTCGCTCTTCGAAATATAACGCGCCGCGCGATCGAAGTTCGTCGCACGATACGCCGCGAGACAATCCAACGCGTCTTTGACGTCCTTCGCGGCGAGCGCCGATTCCCAATGCCGCGCAAGCTGTCGCAAGACGTTGAGTTCCGTTTGTCCTCGCGCAAAGTCGCTCCATTTCCGAAACGCGGCGACGGCCTCCGCGGGGATCGGAACGCGTCTATTGGAGTTGTTCACCTCCTTCTCGAGCGCGTCAAAATCGAACTGAAGCGCCGTCTGCTGATCTAGGTCTTGGAAGAGCGCGACAAGTTCGTTGTTACGCTCGGTTCCGAGACGCTTGATCTGACGCGTAAGGACGTCGCGTTCTCCCAACAGGAACTCAAGATCGTACAGCGTCTCGAGTTGCAAAGTTAAGGACGCGTTTTCTAGAGCCAACTTCCTTCGTCGCGCAAAGAGTTCTCGCGCAGACTCAAACTCGTCTTGGAACGCTTTCAGTTCGTCGTAGGAATCTGCGCTCAGCTCCGGGGGAATCTCGAAAGAGAAGACGCGGCAATAGTCTTGCCAGGTGTTGAAGTCGGGCGTCTGCAAGCTCTCGTAATCTTCGATCAGGCGTTCTTCACGTAAAAAGCGATCCGTTTCGCACAGTTGATCGGCGCGTAGAAGTCCGATCGCGCGGCGAAAACACTTGTCGATATGGCGGAGTCGCGTCGCGTAAAGGCGCGCCGCTTCCGCATGCTCGCTCTCGGGAATGCTCTCCGAATCCTGGCAAATGCGTCTAATCTTCTCAACTAATTCGGCGTTCGTCATGGCTCTTTCGTTATTACAATCTTCTCAGAACAGCTTGATTCCGATTTCTCTACCGCGCGTCCGTCAACTCGATTTACCTAAAGGCGCTTTTCCACAAAAGGTCGTCGTTCCCAGGACGTCATTCCCCAACAAGAGCGCTAATCGCTTCGTCGGGAAGGTGCGTTTTAAAAACGCCGTCGCAATGCAATTTTCCTCCGGTAACTAACGTCTCGTAAACCAAAACGTAAACGTTCTCCAACATATCTCCCCCGAAGAGGTCATACTCCTCGTCATACTCCTCAATCTTTTCGACGAATGGAGAAGTTACGTCCACAACGCCCCCGTCAAAACGACAAGCAAATTTCATTATCTTTCCGTTTAATCGTAGCATCGTGCTGTATTTTTCCGAATCAATAAGGAAGATAAAGAAGCCGTTTTTCAACTCTTCTTTACTCGAGTATAGGGCATAGACGCGCTTGTCCATAAAGCTCTTATCGGAAACGGTCTTCTTTATTTGCTCCAACAAGTCGGTTCTGAACTGCTCGCCATCAATCGAGCTTGGAGCAGTTGCCTCAATATCGCCGACTAAAGTATCTAAAGACTTGCAATAGGAGTTCATTCCAACTCTTGCAGGTATTTCGAACGTTAAACGTTCGAAGCCTATTACAACGACGGGATTCTTGGTCAGCGAATAGGCCGCCCCTTCTATTTTACCTTCCAAGTCAGAAAGAAGACGACCGTTGCTGGTTAGCTTATCGGGATCGGCAAAAATCTCGTTAGCCACTACCTTGGCGTCGTTTATTTCCTGAATCTTTTTATCCAATTCCGTACGATCAATCACCTGAAGATCCACGCTATTGAAATCGTCTAAGAGAGTATCAACCTGTTGAATCCTTTCGGCAAGTTTCTTTTTATTCTCGGTCAACGTCTTCTTCGCTTTCTCGACGTTCTCCGCTTCCTCTTTCATTTTAAGGTAAGGAGTCTTGAAAGAGCCGTTATAATCGCTTTTCAAAGGCGAATATCGATCGCCTAGCGCCCCCCTTGCCTCGTCAAGAATTTGAATACGAATCATCAAATTATCGTATTTTTTCGACACAAGCGGAGCAAGACTCTCTTGATATTTTTTCAAGAGTTCGCGGGGCTTCTGTAGAGAATTCTCCACGGATTGCACGTAAGCGTCGCGATCAAACGGAGGATCCTCGGGCGTTTGCGTCTCCTCGTCGACGGGAACCGTCGCGACGGGTTCGTCTTTGGCGCGCCAAGGTATAGCGTCGATGATTCCTAGTTCGAAACAGGTGAGGTAGATCCAGGGTAGCGTACCGATCCAGCATAATAGCGTAAGTAGCTTTCTATGCCTTGCTATCCAAATGTCGGGTCGCCGTCGGCGGCGCGGAACGTGGACGTTTGTTCTTCGCGCGGGAGGAGGAGTCGCGGAACCGGGCGTCGGGGGCGGCACGGCGGCGAGAGTCGTCTTCGCGCTAGACGGGGGGACGTGGACAAAGCGACGGCTCGTCGGCGGCGTCTGAGAATTGGACGGCGCGGCGGCGGGCTGATTAAAATACAGCGCGAGCCTGTCGACTGGCTGACGCGCGATTTCAACCCAGCGCCAAATCGTCGGATTCGTCTTGAACGATTCGATCGCCGGAAGAGCGGTAAAATCGAGAATCAGCGCCCCCGAGGTCGCGCGCGCCTGCGCCTCTTCCGGGGAACCGACGACGACGCCGCGCCATAAGCAGTCGACGTTTTTGAGCGTGTTCGTATAGTAAGTCGCGAAGGTCGCGTTCCACCGCTGATTAGCCGGAAGGAGCGCGATCGCTTCTTGAAAGAGCTTTAAAACGTCGATTGTCGGACGTACGACGAGGATCGCAAGACGCCGCGTTTCAATCGTCGACGCCAAGACGCCGGCCCAGCCTGGATCGTCTGCGACGACGCGCCAGTAATCGCATGGGCGAGGGTACGTATCCTCTTCCATCGGAATCGCGACGGGAGAAGGATAAGCGATCGGCGGTTGAGCGTTGGGCCACTGCGTTTCAAAAAGTCCCGGTTGGGAAAAGAGATATGCGGGGCCTCGTTTTGGAGTCTCCGCTTCTTCCAGTTGGAGAAAAGAGGCGATATGGTTCGTGCGTCCGGAGTAGTCGGGCCGCGCTTCGGCGATACGCGCTAAGACGCGCAAACGTCCGCGCGGCGTGGCGACCATGAGGTGAGAAAACGCGACGGGATTACGATGAAGGGCGTCGGTCGTCTCGTAAACGCGACGGTATCCGGCCAAGCCTTCGAGCGCGTCGACGACGGTCTTCGTCATCCCGCGCGTTCCCGCTACGGTGCAAAAACCGCATGAACCGGGAATAAGCCCTTTAGGCGCGGAAGTGTATACCAATTTATTCGCCATAATCTTCCTCTTTAACTTTTCCTGAGAACTGAACGCAACGACCGTCGACCGATTAATGCTTCTCTAAATCAATGCCCGACGAATTCCCATCGAACGAATATTTTGGCGACGCGGCGATATCGTTGAGCAATTCGTCGCTCTCGTCGTCTTCTCCGTCGCCTTGATCGGCGTTCGAGCCCTCGCCAAAGCGGATCGGAACGGACTCTTCGAAGAGTTCGCGCGCCGTCGCCGCGGCGGGGGAACCGATCCGAATGAATTTCGGTTCAAGGCGCTGGATCGCGTACAGAAGGGGCGCGTCAGCCCACGCGGGCTTCATATCCTCCATACGGAATCCCGCGGGGGTCGGGGCGACGCCCGTCGCGCTTACAGGGACGTAGATCGGATTAGTCGCGAAATTGTCGACTGCGACGACGAATTCGGGAACGTATTTGAGGAGGATCGCGCGGGTAATGTCGCTCGCCTCTTTGATCAAGTCGCCGCGCAGATAATAATAACCGTTCTGCCGCGCGAAGGGGGACTTGGAAAGGAGCCGCGCGAGAGGATGCGAAACGGTCGCGGCGAGGCTGTCGGGACGGATCCCCGCGAAATCTCGATCGTGCGAGGTCAGAGTCTCTTCCAAACACGCCCATTCGTCCGCTTTCGAAACGACGACGACAAAGGGCTTCTCAAAGCGATCGTTGGTGCGCATCTGTCGCAAATGTCGAGCGCGACGCGTCATCTCGGAAAAAACCACCTCCTGACGCGCGCCTGCGTTGGGGGGAAGCGTCAGGGTTCGCCCTGGTTCGAGCTTTTGAATCGCCGCGGAAGTCCTCGCGTCTTGGATCGGATCGTAAAGAAAGAAAATGCACGAACTCTTACCAAGATGGCGCGTCACGGGATTCGCCTCCTGGTCGTTCGACGGCAAGTAACTTTCCCCCGCGTTGTCGTAAAGGCAGATCGTGCGCGCGTACCCTTGCTCGTAATCCCCTTCCAACGGATGCCCCTTCGACGGAGAAAGGAGGAAAACGTAAGGATGAGGATAGAGGACGTTCTGTTCGTCGATATAGACGACGTTGTACTGATCCCCTTGTTCTTGCGTCTTCTCGATCTTGACGTACCCCCCGCGGGAATTCACGAACTGGGAGTTTTCATACTCGTGGATTCGCGCGTTCATTTCCGGATCGGCGTCGGTGAAATGAACGCGGAATTTGAGGGGCGCGTCGCGGCGCGTCATCCACGTCGACGCGGCGAGATAGTAGGACTTTCCGCTCCCAGGCGCGCCGACGATCGACATGAAGCGCATCGGAGAATCGAGAGCCGACGCGGGAAGTTTCAGGTGGCACGAAGGGCACGCGATCTCATGGCAGCGATTCCCTCGCGAGTCGAGCGCGACCCCGTCGGAATCGAACTCCGAAGGAAGAAAGCGCCCTGGCTCCGAATCGCCGAGGCGAGCGTCCCCAAGTTGCGCGGGGTCGACGGAAATCCACAGCGCATCCTCAGGCTTGAAGGATCTCCAGCAATGCGGACAAACCACTTCGCGCAAAAGGCGCCGCGGGGTATTATTATGCTTGGCCATCTAAAACACGTTCCTCTCGCTGAGTTTAAAACTGAAAGTACGTTACTTTGCTTGGGGGAATCACCGGATCTTCCACTTTAACGGCGGCCTTCGCGGCGATCTCGTTCGCCTCCTTGAGGGATTCCCGATAGATCTTTTCGTCCTCGGTTCCCCTCTCCGCGCTCGCGAAATCCGAGGTTCGAAGCCAACCGATCAACTCGCTCGCCGACTCCAAAGCCTCTTTATAATCAGACTTTTCGTACGCCTTACGCGCCGCCGCCATTCCTTTCTCAAGTTTCTTACGTTCTTTCGACGTCACGGAAGACGCCGCGCTCGAATTCGCGGACTCTCCCTTTTCTGGCCCCTGCGCCGCGTCCTTGGCGGAGTTTTCCTCGCTTGACGCGTCTTCGTCAGACGCTTCCTCGGCGGCGGCGTTCTCTTGAGACGTCGCGTCCTGAGTCGACTCCTGAGCTTCGGAGGGTTCGTCTTGCTCTTGCGTTTCGTCGGCTTCTTGGGCCTCTTGTTCGGAAGACGTCGCGGCAAACCTCCCCGGCGGAGCGCAGCTTGGCGTTTCCAAGAGGGCCGCGAGGACGCAGAGAATCAACGCGCAAATTACAGCCGCTATTAATTTTATCATGTTCCCTTCCTTATTGAGCGCGGGTTTCGGAACCGCCGCGATCGGCGACAGCCGTCCCCTTTTCACCGACGATCGGGCGAATGAGGAACTGCCGTTCTTTCAGGTAATCGCGAACGATCGCGTATTCGTCGTAGGAATCGTCCGCGACGACGATTGCAACGCGGTAATGCTCAGGATCAAAGGGCGCAAACGCGCGGTCGAGTTCCTTCGTGACGCCGGGGGCGCGCAGATCGACGCCGCGACTTGGAATCGGCTCGATCCGCACGGAGAGGCCTTTTTCTTCGAGGATGTGAAAGTCGTCGACGTTTAAGCGCATCTTTTCTCCTTTAGGCTTCCCCCAAAGATAGAGTCGACCGTACTTTAAAATAACGCCTACCTCCGTAAATTTGCGACCGCGATCGCGCATCTGAGGGGGGGCGCCGCGTTGTTGCGCGCGACGTTGCGCCGCGGCGGCGTCCCTTTCAACTTCAGCGAGAACGCTCTGAGCGGAATCTTGCTCCATCTTTGCTTCGCGTTTCTCGGCGTCGAGTTCGAGGGCGAGACGTTCGATCCGCGTCGTTTCGCGCAACTTCCGCGCGTTTTCCGCGACGAGCTTGTCGATCTGCCGCAAGGCTTCGATCTCCTGACGTCGCGCTTCGGCGACTTCGGAGATCCCGAGGGAATCGATTATCGCCTCCGCTTGTTTCGCGCGTTCCTCAAATTCGCGATTTTCCTCGCGAAGCGCCTCCAACTCAATTTCAAGCTCCTCAAACGCCGCCGCGTTCATCCGCTCTTGAGAGATCGCCTCCGACGCCGTATTCTCGACCGAGTGACGCATCGCCACGACGACGAAGAGCATGATGAAGAGGAATCCCCCGAACATATTGCAAATCGTGTCGAGGAAAAGCTCCAAGCTATCCTGCGCGTTGCGGCGACGTCTCATGGCGTTTCCCCCTGCCCCTGTTGAAAAACGAGAGGCGTCTTCTCCCCGATGAGATCGATTCCGTAGCGAATCTTTTCGTCGTCGAACTCAGACTCAACGAAGGAAAAACTCTTCACGCCGCTTGGTCGCGCGATAAGGACGAAATATTCGCTCTTTGGCCGCGTTTGCGCCCATGAGGTAAAGGAAAAAGGCGTGTCGAAGACCTTCGCGTCCGCTTCGTTCGCCGACGCGCGCGCGACGATCTTGCCCTTCATAATTTCTACGTACCACGGCCTTTCGGAGACGTTGTCGGGGAAGGTATACGTCGTCTGCACGGGGGATTCGACTCTTTCGAGCGCGGCGTTCTTCATCGCGTCGGTCTCTTCGCGCATCGCGTCGATCTCCCTGCGTTCCTCCTCGAATTGAGCGGCTTTACTCTGCGCTTCGGCGAGACGCGCGTCGAGTTCCGCGGCGACGGCGCGTTCTTGCTCAAGACGCTCCTGCGCCTCCGCGACGCGCTCCTGCGCTTCGTTAAAGGCGACGCCTAGGAGTTCCGATTTCTCCGCGAAAGATTCGTCCCACGTCTGTTCGGATTTCTCAAGTTTCGCGCGTAATTCCTCGACCTCGCGACGCGTCTCCTCGACGCGTTCCTGCGCGACGTACGACGTCTGCGTTTCTTCCGCCGCCTGACGCGTCAAATTCAGCGCAAGGAGTAGCGTCACTAGAACCACCACCCCGCAAACGGACGTGATCGCGTCTTGAAACGCAAAGAGGGAGAATGGCGCGCCCTCCTTTTTACGCATTGTCGCCTTCCCCTTCCTCGGCGTTCGCGACTCCTTCCAAGCGCTCGCGCACGCGCAACTTCAGCACGACGTTCGTCGTGCAATATTCCGAGCACGCGTCGAGGAGTTCCTCTTCCGATTTGCGCACGAAGGTCGTGAGGAGCTGTAGCGCAAGGGCGACGGCGAGGGCGACAAGAGTCGTTTCAAACGCGGTGGAGAGGCCGGCGGTGACGTCCTTAAGCGCGGGGGTAAGTTCGGAAACGTCGGAGCTTGCGGTCAAGACGCCGGCGAAGTGTCCGATCGCCGCCGAAAGACCGATCACGGTTCCGATAAACCCGAGGATTGGAATCGCCCAGAGGAACCCCGAGAGGAGAGAGAAAGTCGTTTCCGAGACGTTCTCGTCCTGCTCCGCTTGCGAGCGAAAGAAGGCGTCGACGTCGGAAACCTTTCCGAAATTGCGCAGGCTCGCCAGGGTGCGCACGACGCGACGATAGACGAGAAAGTCTTTCGGAGTTTCGGCGACGCGCACGATCTTATTGGCGACGTCGTCGACCGTCTCGACGGTCAGCGTGAAATCGGGATCGTCGGGAAGGATCGACCTCGAGAGCGCCTCGCGTTGGAGTCGGATTTTGCTCGACTTAATCATGAGAATCATCAGGCTCCAGAAACCGAGCAAGACGACCGCGTACGGAGTCCACCCGCGTTCCGTGAACATCCTTTTGAACGCCGAATCGGGAAGAAGGAGGAGAACGACGTAAAACGCCACCGTCGCTAAAATCCCCAAAAAGCAGGACGACGCCGCGCCCACTTTCGTGTACCGTCCTCCTTTAAAGCCCAGTCGACGTTCAAAATCGTCGCGTCCCCACGATAGAATCTTCTCAACTTTACGCGCCATAATCATCGCCTTTTTCAACCCAATACTTGCGATTTCGATATTATACCAGACGCAAACGCACGTCGCCAGACGCCCTTAATCTTCGACGACGACGTCCTCGCCCTTCACGAAACCGTCGCTATTACCCGCCGCGATACTCCACGCCAAGCCGTTCTTCTCAAAAACGCACGTCTCAATCTTCAGAAGCCCCCCCGCAAGAACGCGAACCCCCGTCTTATTCCCTGAGAGGATCGACCGCGTCGCTTCCGCTTTTCCCCCCGACGTCGACGTGAGCCCGACGAGATTTTCCCCGTAGAATTCGCACAGATCGAAACGCCCAATTCCGTCGCGGTCGACGAGCGCGGCGTTCTCCAACGCGCCGGTGAAGAAACAGCGTTCAAAACGCGCCGTTCCTCCCTTGCAGAGCGCCAACGTCTCCGGGATCGTCGGCGTCTCCGAACCGCGGAATGCGCAATTGACAAATCGCGCTTTCCCGCCGTCGGTTACGCTCGCCAAGGGACGATAAAGCTTGACCAAACCTCTCGACTTCTTTTTCGCGTCGTATTCGAACCCGATCCCGTAGAAAACGGCGTTGGCTCCCGATCCTGAAACCCAAAGGGATTCGTTCTCGCCAAGCACGAAAAGGACGTCGTCCGGATTACCCGTCTCGCCGACGACAAGAGCGCGTTTCTCGACCTTAGCGCCAGGATAATCCTTCGCGACGGAACTTCCCAGCGTCAGATTCTTCCCCTGACGCACGAGGATCGTTCCTCCGTCGGGGCATTTTTCGAGCGCCTCGACAAGGGACGCCGCGTCGTCGGGAATCGTGACGTCGGGAACGCGCGATCCGCGAGGATTCTTCGGCAACTCCGCCGTCGACATGATCGAATTCCACGCCTCCTTCGCGCTGACGGCCTGAGGCTCTTCCTCTACCTTCTCTTCCTTCTTCTCCTTCCTCATCTTCAGCGTTCCGAGAGGTTTCTTTACGCCTTTATACATTTCTTCCGCCGAAAACTTCGCTAGAATTTCGCCCGTCGCTCCGTCGTAAACCCAAAATTCGACGTCTTCAGCTTGGAGTTCATGAATGAATCCACTCCCGGACAACTCAAACTCATATCTACCTATTTGCTCAACCCCTTTCACGCCTATGGAAAAAACGCAAAGAACACGAATTGTCTCCTTTAATTCTTCATATTTTTCCTTAGACTCTACTCGAACGAACCATACGCCGTTATATACGTCTTCTGATCGTTTTTTGAAGGGGTAATCAATAGCCAGTCCCCATAGTCCAACGTCTCCGTCGTCGTACTCCCAATGATCAAATGTGATAATTGGCGACATTGGAAAGTCGATTCCTAACGGGTTGGATTCGGGAGCTCTTCCAAATTCATTTGGATGAAATTTTCTCTCAAACGACGTCGAATGGAGACCTATTACGATCGCATGTAGTTTTTCAAGATACAAGACGTCGACAGTTTCTCGCTCGGGGAGTTCCAAGGACTCCATATAATTCGGAAGCACGACCGCCATGCGCGAATTAAGACGCAAATTGCCGAGAATTATTTCATTCTGCGCTATCTTTTGACGCGTCTCAACAGCCTGTCGAAAAGAAGGAACTTTAGAAAACTTAGACGAATCAGGAAAATCGAATTTGCGATTGGACTGCATCGCTCTGCTGATAAGGCGAAGGCAATGGCCGTAATACTCGGGATCGACTTTCTCTACGGTATCGTCGAAGGGTTCTTCACTCCATTTGACAATCCCTGCTCCTCGGGAAGAAGTAGCGTTAAAAAAGACGAGAGACAGGAGAAGGAGGACGTGAACGCCGCGTAAAAAAGAGAAACGATTCATTTCGCTAACATCTACCTATAACAAGAGTGACCTTGGTGAAACACCTCCTCATTTTATAAAGCGCTCGCGTAGAGACAAGGGCGACGACGACGGCGCCCGGACGAGACGTTTCCGTTCTGTTTTTAAGCAAAACGAAACGCAAAACGCTCGCGCCCCGTAAATAAAGGAAGACGCGCGACGTTTTTCGCCAAAAGTCGCGCGTCTTATTTCTCGAAAAAAAGGCGTTAATTCGTCCCGATCGAACGTCGCGGGGTCTCATTCGCAACGCCGCCAGCCATGATGGAGCCGACGTCGTGCGGGTGCGGATTCTCCTGGAGCGTCTCCGCAAGGTCGAATTTACCGTAGATCGCGCCCGTCTCGGAATTATAGACCCAGAATTCCACTTTGCGCGAATAGAGGGCGTAGTTGCCCTTCGACCGAAGAAGGCCGGAATCCTCGGGGGTGCGATAGTCGACGTTCAGGACGCATAGCACGGCGACTTTATCTTTGATCTTTTCGAATTCGTCGCGTCGCACGCCGCGAATCTTCCAGTAGTAGGCGTCGGAATTGGCCCATTTAAAATCCTCTTCGAAGGGGGACTCTAAAGCGAGACCTTTCGCGCCCTCTCCTAGGAGCAGAGGGGCGACTTTCGTGCCGTCAAAGAAGGCGACGGAAAAATGGGAAAGGTTCTTCTTCACGATCATCTCCTTTGGCGCGGGGAGATATGACGCGGTCACGTAATCGCAGGCGCCGTTGAAGAAGGGAACGCCCTTCTCGACGCTCGCCTTATTCGGAATCACAAACGCCAACTTTGAAGTTGGGTAAAGCTGTCCAAAGAGGGCTTCTCCGAGATTATTTGCGCGCGCGAGCGCAGCGCAAACACGATCAAAATTATGTCCTCTAAATTCTTCGGGAATCCTCTTCTGGGAGACGTCAAAAGGCGCGACAAGCCAACCTTCGGCGTCGATACTCGCTTTTTCCAACGTGCCGGAAGAGGGTTTAGGTTCAGGCGTGGGGTTAGTCGATTCATCTAATTCCTCGAAAGGATTGTCTCCCGCAGGATCAGGCGCGGGAACGACTGGCTCCGTCGATTTGGCAGATTCCTTGAAAGGATCGTCTTCCGCAGGATCAGTCGCGGGAACGACTGGCTCCGCCGATTTGGCAGATTCCTTGAAAGGATTGTCTCCCGCAGGATTCGGCGCGGGAACGACTGGCTCCGCCGATTTGGCAGATTCCTTGAAAGGATTGTCTCCC
>CAVGEG010000060.1:0-12725 GCA_963628165.1 Paratractidigestivibacter sp.
CGTAACGCCTAACGCGAGTATAATGGAGAGCAAACTTTATCCACTAACAAAACATAAAGAGGCGGACGTCACATGAACAGCAATACCGACGAAACACGCGACGATTTTGCGTCAGACGAATCTCAATCGCAAGACGGTCAATTGACGGAAGAGAACGCCAATTTTATTCTCAAGAACGATCCCCAAACGGGGCTTCGCCTCGACGAGGGAAATAGCGACGATTGCTACGATATCAGCTCCAGCGAGTCGGCTCCCGAACCGTCGGCGCCCTCGAAACCGGACATAGCGGAGCCCGCGCCCGGCTCCGACGACGTCTACGCCCTCGCTGAACCCGAACCGCGCCCGACGCCCGATCAGGGAATCGCGCCGAAAGAGCGCGGCGGCGGTCAAGCGCCGAACGCGAACCGCGCTAAATCGAAAAAACGCGCGAAAAAGAACGACGAAGACGACGTGTCCGTCGAGTCCCTCTACGAACGTCGACGGCGCGCTTTCGCGGAAGAAGAGGAGCAGAAACTCATCGTCGAGCGCGATCCGCTCCCTCCCCTCCCCTTTTGGACGAATATCTTCAAGCCGTTCCGTTCCGCGGGGTTCCTTGCCCGCGCCGGTATGATCGCAGGAACGGTCTTCGTGCCCATTCTTGTCGTCGCCTACATTTTGACGCGCGTCCTCTCGAGCGACGTCGCAGGGTGCGTTGCCGAGAATCCCGACGCCTCCGTCTGGATGGCGTTTTTGGAGAGCCTCTGGGACGTTCGATTCTTCTTCGTCCCCTTCTGCTTCGTCTGGGGAATCTTCGCCGTTCCCCTCTCCGTACAGATCTTCGTCGACACGGCGAGCGGCGCGGACGAAATCAACGATTGGCCCGAATTTAGCGTCGTCGGCGCCATCGGACAGTTCTTGTGGATCGCGTGCCTCCTCGTTCTTGCGGGAATTCCCGGCGCGTTCTTCTTCCCCGCGTTAGGGGCCGATCCGTTCCTCGGAATGGTCGTCTCCGCGACGATCTTCGCGCCGATCTTCTACCTCTCGTGCATGCAGGCGGACGAACTCTTCGCCCTCATTACGAAAGACGTCGCCCTGAGCCTCAAGAGAACTTTCAAGAGCTGGTGCGTCTTCTTAGGAATCGGCTCCCTCTTCCTCGTCGGTATGCTGACGATCTCCGCGCTCTTGATTCACGGCGCCGTCTCCCCCGAAGGCGGCGCGAAGGTCAGTTTCGTGAACGTCGCGATCGTTTCCGCTATCCTCGCCGTCGTCTTCAGCGTCGTTCCGTCCCTCTACCTTCGCTTCTTAGGAAGACTCGCCTGGATTATTGAAGACGACGTTCGCGCCCGTATCAAGGAGCAGGCGGAGAAGGAAGCGCGAGAAAACCAAGAAGAAGAGAGCGAGAATGAAAACTAAAGCGTCCGAGGACGCCCCCGCGCCGCTACGCTTGTCGCAATGCGCCAAGCCACACGAAGCGCTCCGCGACGTCTTCGCGCCTCACGTCGATCCAGCCTACGCGCGTTTCATACGCTCCGGGCTCCCTAGCGAAACCCTCTCCTCCGTGTTGGGATTGCGGATCCCTCTCTTACGTTCGATCGTCAATCGCGTCGAAAAAAGCGAGATCCAAAAGACGATCGCTGCGCTTTTGCGCGAGGGCCCCGACACGCTCGAAGAGCGGCTTTTCGTCGCCGCGCTCATTGGAAAACTCCGCGCGCCGATCGAAGCGAAGTTTCCGATCCTCAACGCATTCTTACCCTACGTCGACTCGTGGCTGGTCTGCGACGAACTCGCCGCCTTCGTCAAGCCGCGTCCGGCGGAAAAGGAAGAATTCTGGAGCTTTCTGGGGGTCTTGTGCGAGATGGGAACGCCGTACGCAACGCGTTACGGGCTCGTCGCCACGCTGAAGTATTACGCGGAGGCGCGCTGGATCGAGAAGGTTTTGGAGCGCGCGGAGAAGGTCGCGCGGCGTAAGCTCGACGCGCGATGCGTCGAAATGGCGCTCTCGTGGCTCGTCGCGGAAGTCGCCGTCCAATTTCCAGACCGAGCGTTGGCGTTCTTGCGCGAGGAGATTCTCTCCCCCTTTGCGAAAAGAATGGCGATTCAAAAAGGGCTCGATTCCTTCCGCATCCCCGACGACGTGAAGGTGGAACTAAGGAGTATGCGCGAGAACTAAGCGCGCTTTCCGCGCGTCAAAGGAGCGTCAAGAAAATGAAAAAACGCCGAGCTTTTTCGTTCTCGGCGTTTTTAGTATCGGTAGAAGCTGTTCGTTGAGCGACGTCGTTACGGCGGTCTCAACCCAAAAAAACCGCCTTAACGCGTCTCGCGCAGAGGTCTTACCCTCGCGCGGCGCACTCTGAGAAAGCGGACGCGACGATCCGTTGCCTTCATCATCGTCCTACTTGCCAAATTAACAACCCAAACTCTTGCAAGCGCACGAACCTTCCCAGCGTCTTGTTCTTCCACCGGTTGCGTTCGGTTCAAGCTCCGACTCAGCTCGTCGGATGAATCTCGCTAATCGAGCGACCCAGCTTTCTCTGAGTCGTCGTCTTGCCCGCGACTCGCGCGCGCGTTTTACCTTCCGCTTCCTCCGTTTCGTCGCGAAGGAAACTCATAATCTTATCGCGAGAAGTCTCAGGATCGTGAGGCGTTCCCATCGTCTCGACTGCGTCGGACACGCCAAGAAGTACGGAGCGTTTCACGCCCTCGCGAATCCATTCAAAAAAGTTGAAATCCATCTGTATCCTATCCTCTTTTCAGCCGTTAGACTTGTTTCGACCTTCCCTGGTCGATTGCGTTTCATTCAACAAGCAGAAGGTAAGAAAAAGGGCGCGCCCCGTCAAGCGCGTTTTGTCAAAAAAAAGATGCGGAAAGAAAAATATTTAGAAATTGCCCGAAACGTCCCTCTGCGACTCCTCCAAAAGGTACTCGAGCGCGCCGGTAAAGATTTCGCCGCAGCTCCCGCGAAAGACGAGCGACGCTTGAGAATCAAGGGGCGTGGGCGTTTTATTCGCCACGACGAAGGGAATCCCCGCGTCGCATTCGCGCGGAAGTCCAGCCGCTGGATAGACCTGCAACGACGTCCCCGCGACGACAAGAAGACGCGCCTCCCACATGCTCCGATACGCCGCGTTGAGCGCCGCCAGGGGAAGTTCCTCTCCATAAAAGACGATCTCCGGCTTCAACACGCCCCCGCACGCCCCGCAACGCGGCGTCTTACCCGCCAACGCGCTCTCGCGAAAAGACGGCGCTTTGTAAACCTTATCGCAACGCAAGCACCGCGCCGCGCCGAGCGTCCCGTGAATCTCGCTCACATGCATCGCCCCCGCGCGACCGTGCAACCCGTCGATATTCTGCGTCACGACGTCGACCTTCTTGCCGAATTCGCGTTCCAGACGCGCGATCGCAAGGTGACCCGCATTCGGCTCCGCCGCGTAAAGCCGACGATAGAAGGGCGCGAATCGCGCGTAGAAACCGTCTGGATCCGCAAGAAACGCGTCGATCGAAAAGAGGGACTCCGCCGTCTCGTCATAGATCCCGTCCGCCGAACGAAAATCGGGAAGACCGCTCTCCGTCGAGATCCCCGCGCCGGTCAAGAACGCGATCCTTCCCGCGTCCGCCATAAGACGCGCGAAGGAACGCAAACCTTCTTCACGCTCCTTCGCCGTCAATTCCGTCCATTCGTAGATTCGCGTCATTCAGTCTCTCCTCAACGACGTTCGTCATCCTCGTCGTCAGAGTCGAAATCGTCGTCGCGGTCTTCGTAGTCGTCCGAGTAATCCTCCGAATCTTCCTCGTAAGAATCGTCGTCGCGGCGCGCGAAGTCGTTCTCATAGAAGGCGTCGAGATCGTCCTCGTCGCGCGCGCGCATGAAATCGTCGAGACATTCGTCGCCGCAACCTCCGACGGTGCGCGCGGGGCCTTCCTCCTGAGCGCGAAGAAGTTCGGCGAGCTTTTCGCGACCCCGCTTGCGGGAGCCGCCCCCGGAATCTTTAGCGTAAACGAAATCGTCGAACGCGCGAGAAGAATCTTCCCCCCCGCCGGCGCGCCAGTATCTCTCTTCGACGTCAAGACGAGCCTGCTCATAACGACGACGATAGTATTCCCGCTCTTCTTCCGCGCGAATCTCCTTCTCCGTCTTTTCGAATTCAAATTCGTCGTCGTTCCAGTAGTCGACTTCTTGCCCCGTGAGATTCGACACTAGCGTGTGCGTCATCGCTTCGAAGACGTCGACGCGCGACAATTCTTCCCCCGTGAGCGCGAGGCGGTCGCACGTCTGCCAGAAGATCACGTAGCCACGCTCTTCGTCTTCAAACTTGAGAGCCTGCGCCGTGCTCGTCAGATCGAGGCAGAAAAAGTTGATCTCGTACCCCGTGAGGACGCTGTTGGCGACGTATCGTTCGATCTCTTCCGTCTCCATCTCATCGTATTCCGCGTGAAAATCGCTGAGTATTTTCTTCGCGGCCTCGTCCAAATCGACTCCTTTCGGATATATCGCGAGCGCCCAGAAACTCCCTTCCGGACTATCCGCCGTTATGCCGTACGTGCCCTTGTCCCACGTTTGCGTCTCCACCGTCCAGTTATTCGGATAGATGAAACGTACGCCAAGGTCGTCGTATTCCTTAAAGTTGCTCGTCTTGGTCATCGCAACCTCCTTAAGTTAAGGAAAAACGCCGTCTAAAAGACCGCTAGTGTCTATGCCGCGAACGCGCGACGATCGTGAACCGTTCGTTGGACGTACGATCCGTAAATAAAAGTATCTCTCAAATAAAGACGCGACTTGCGCGTCATTCCGCCTTCTGATTGTCGCCGACGATTCGCGCTATCGTCTCGCGCGCGACCGGCGCGACCACCCCGTTTTCGGTCACGATCCCCGCGATCAGATCGGCGGGAGTCACGTCGAACGCAGGGTTGTAGACGTCGATCCCCTCGGGGGCGACGACGCAGGCGTACGGACGCGTCACTTCTTCGGGATCGCGTTCTTCGATGGGGATTTGGTCTCCGGAATCGAGGGAGAGGTCGAAGGTCGATCGCGGGGCGACGACGTAAAAGGGGACGCCGTTCGCTTTCGCCGCGAGGGCGACGGAATACGTTCCGATCTTATTGGCGACGTCGCCGTTCGCCGCGATGCGATCCGCGCCGACAAAGACCGCGTCGATCTTTCCCTGGCGCATGAGCGTCGCCGCGACGGAATCGCACGCGAGCGTCGTCGGCACGCCGTTCTGCAGAAGTTCCCACGCGGTGAGACGCGCTCCTTGCAAAAGAGGGCGCGTCTCGTCCGCGAAAACGTGAAAGCGCTTCCCGTCCTCTTCCTGCGCCCAGTAGAAGACCGCGAGAGCCGTGCCGTATTCACCCGTCGCCAATCCTCCAGCGTTGCAATGCGTGAGGTAACCGCGTCCTTCTTTGACGAATTGCGCCCCGTAGCGCCCCATGCGTCGACAGAGCGCGACGTCCTCGTCGTGGATCGCCCGCGCTTCCGTTAGGAGCGCCCCCGCGGCCTCTTCGACCGTCGCGCCGCGCGCTTGCAGTTCGCGCCCCTTCGCCGTCATCCGGTCGAGCGCCCAGAAGAGGTTCACCGCCGTCGGACGACTCGTAGCGAGGTATTTCGCGCATTCCTCGAGTCGCGCGTAAAAAGCCTCCGCGCTCGGACGCGTTCCCCCTTCGAAAAGGCTTTGAAGACCCACGCAAACCCCATAGCTCGCCGATATGCCGATCGCGGGCGCGCCGCGCACGCGCAACGCCTTGATTCCTTCCCAAACGCTTTCGATTGTCCGCCATTGGCGCCATTCCACGCGCGTTGGCAGGAGCGTTTGATCGAGAGCTTCAAATATTCCGGCAATGAACGCTTCGTACGCGTTCGTCCTCTCAGGCGCGTTCCAGCGCATAGGTCGAAATCGTGGCATCGGGGCCTCCTCGCGGCGCCCTGCGGCGTCGCGTATTGTCTTGTATGCGAAAGGGCGCGTGCGAAGCGGATTCTTTCGTAAAAAACTCGTATTTATCCTAAAAACGGCGCGATCTTTATCGTTAAAAAAAGCGCCGTTCTTCCAGGCCCATGAGATTATAGCCGTCGGCGCCCAAAACGCAAGCAAGCAAGAAAGAAATAAAGGTCAGCGCGTTTCGGGAACGCGCGGAAATTCGTAGACGTCGAGTATCGGCGTTTTACCCCTCTCCACAAAGGGAAGCGGCAAGGGATTACGCGCGTTTTTCCGAAGCAAAACCCTTCCTTCTCTGAGGAGCGTCAAGTCGAACGCCACGTATCCGCTCGGACGACGTTGAAGGACGTAAAATCCGTATTGACCGACGTTTTGCGCCGCCGCGGGACTTGAGACCGTCGCGACGCGCGCGTCTCCGAAAACGCCCCAACGCGCGTAATAATCGAGCGTTTGCGACGAGAAGGAACTGAAGAGAATTCCGTCGGGGCGTCCATGCGCCCGCGCGTCCGCCGTCAGCTCGCGAAGACGCGACGCCACCTCCGCGTCGAACCCGTCCCAGTAGTACGTCGGCTCGAGACCTAATCGCGTCGTCCCTTCGACGCCCCCGACAAACGCGCTATAAAACGAGAGGAATTGCGGGCGCGTGCGAAGCGCGTCGACGGCGCTCGGCGCGACGCATAGCGCAAGGCAACCCCACGCGACGCCTCGTCGCAACGCCCCCTTCTCCGTCGATACGCGCGACGCCAACCAAAGGGCGAGACGCGCCCCTCCGAGCCCCCCTAAAAGAGACCAGAGCGCGACCGACGAAATCAGAAGCCGAGCCCCGTCGTGCACGGGGATTCCCGGAACAGTCCGCGCGAGAGGAATCGTGATCGCGAGAAGGAAGGCGGTCGCCGTTCCGACGCGCGACGACGCGTCTCCGCGCCGTACGAAAAGCGCTAAAAGCGCAAACCCCGCAAGAAGCGTTGAAAGCGCCGGGGTCGCCGCGACGAGCCAGAAAAAACCGTTCCAGAATGGAAGCGGACGTGTCAGAGAATAGAGCTCCCCGAAAAAAAAGATCGGAATATTGAACTCCGCGCGTTCCGTATTGAGGCGCCAGAAGGTCGACGCCGCGGCGAAAGGATCGCGCCAACCGGGCGGATTCGCGAAGAAGAAAAGCGCGACGCCGACGACGAGCCCAAAGGCAATACGCGCGACTTCGCGTCCGACGACGCGGCGAGTCGCAAACCCCGCAAGCGTGACGCACGCAAAGGGAAAGACGAGGAGGAACCCGCTCGATTTAGCGCAGAAGGAGACTGCGAGCGTAGCGCCCCAGACAACCGCGCCCTTCGCGCTACGACGCGCCGAGTCGAAGAGAGCCCACGCCGCGAGCCA
Organism: Paratractidigestivibacter sp.; assembly: GCA_963628165.1. GTDB lineage: Bacteria > Planctomycetota > Planctomycetia > Pirellulales > Thermoguttaceae > RUG369. The sequence goes on from CAVGEG010000060.1 coordinate 7,281, forward strand.
ACTCGAGATCAGAAGGGAATCGCCCCCCGCGATGAACGCGTGCCCCAAGACGCGCGGCGAAAAAAGAACGAACGCCGTCGTCGCCAAAGCGATCGCGCCCCCGTAATCGCGCCGAACGCGCCAAAAAACAAGCGTCGACGCCGCGCAGAAAAGGAAAACGTTCCCCGTGCGAAAACGCGTCTTTTCCGATATCGACCAAGGAAGCGCGCGCGTCGCAAAGTCCCCTAATGCGATCGCAAGTGACGCCCCCGACGGGTGGCCTTCGCGATAGACCAAATGCTGAAACCCTATTTCGAGCGTTTTCGGAGAAAAGAGCGCGGCACGCGACGAAAGAGTCGAGAAATAGAGACGCAGTTCGCGGCGCTCCCCGTCGACTTCGCGCGGATTCTCGCGACGCGTCCTTTCGGGGCTCGCGACGAGCGCGCGAAACCATTCTTCGACGCGAACCGCGCGGTTGAACGCGTCCCCTTCGTCCCACGTCAGCGGCGCAGTCGACGCCAAATGGAGCGTTCCGAGAAAGAGAAGCGCGAGGAACGCGACAAGGGGCGCGACGCGTCGCGCTCGAAAAGGTATCGTCGGCGCGTCGGAAATCATACGTTCGTCAACTCGTCTGCGGAGCCCGCCGTCAATTTATTAAACGCCGCGACGATCTCGGTCGCTCCCGTCGTCTTATCGCGACCGAAGACGCGACAAATCCGCGCGCTTTTAGGCGTGTGGCGCAGAAGCGGATCGTGCGTGACGTCGACAATTTCCTCCGTCTCCGGATTGTAGAGGTAGTTCTTCGAAAGGGGAGAATCCTGACGATAGGAGACGCGCGCGATATCGAATCGTAGCGGCGGCGTCTTGAATCCGGGGGGAAGCTTTTCGCGTAGCGCCGCTTCGAAAAGGCGCGGCGACGAAAAGACGGACGCCCCCTCCGTCGCGTCGTCGCGAAAGACGAACGTCTTCTCCGCGATCATCCGCCATTTAATCCGGCGATTGAGGAAATCGCGCCATTCTTGCGCCTGCTCAACTTTCCGCGCGTCCTCCGATTCCTCCCAGCGACTCGCGTCCGCAAGAAGCGTCCAGTCCGAAAAATGCAGGTAACGGTCGAGAGAGTCGAGAGGATTGCCGTAAGGATAGAGGAGATCCGCGCCTTCGCGAAAGAGATCCGAGAGCGCGACGTCGATCGCGCGCACCGTCCGATGGAAATAAACGGAACGGAAAAGCTCGTAACGCGCCTCCAAAAATCCTAAGAGAGCCCCCGCGCCTTTGCGGTGAAGCGTGAATCCGCGCTCTGTAAAGAAGGAATAGTGCACGAGGCGGTCGAGGTCGTACGGCTTTGCGCCAAAGCCGGTATAATACGCGTCGCGCAGAACGAAATCCATATTGTCGATCGTGTAGAGCCCGCAGAAGAGCGCGCGGAGCATGCGTAGCCATGCGGGGCGACGGCGATCGTCTTCTTCGCTTCGCGGGCGAACGATGAGGAAGGCGACGTCGTCGGGAACGATCGATTCTCCCGTCGCAAAGGCGCCGCGCGGGGAGCGTCGCAATCCGGAGATGAGCTCGGCGAATTGCGTTTTGACGATATGCGCGCCGAGGGTTTCGTGCGTGAGGGGATCCCCGTCAGGGGAGGAGTAGCGACTGAGAAAATGTTCGTCGAAGAAGTGACCGAAGGGCCCGTGTCCAACGTCGTGAAGGAGCGCGGCAACGCGTAGCGTCTCTTCTACGCATTCGGGGGAAGGGACGGGACGGCGCGCCGATTCGCACGTCGTTTCGTCGAGGTTCTCCATGACGGCGGTCGCGGAGCTCATAAAACTTTCCCGCGCCGAATCCCAGACGCGACTCGCAAGATGCGCGACTCCGAGCGCGTGCTGAAAACGCGAATGCTCCGCCGACGGATAGACGAGCCACGCCGTCTGAAGTTGATGGATCTGGCGCAGACGCTGAAGCCATGGAGAATCGATAATATCGCGCTCGAAGCAGGTCTCGCCGCGTCGAGGACGAGGTATGCGCGACGGAGTCGAAATATAGCCGTGAATGACGTCCTGCACGAGCGTTTCCGCGCGATACGCGTCCAAAACGTCCTTAGTTTTTGAGGTCGTCGGGGTCATCGAGATCCTTAACGGCGTCCCTATCGGAAAAGGCTAATCGTCAAAAATACAGAGAATGCGTAATTTGTCAAAAGTTTTCCAATTAGAGACGGCGAAATTTCTTAAAATTATTGTCGTACGTGGTCAAAAAGGCTGGAAATTCTTTCCAAAAACCGTTATCATTTTATGGTAGTTGGCGGGTTAGACCGTCAAATACTTATTCTCGCATCGTCAAAATTAACGAAGTACAGGCGTCGTAGGAAGTTGCGATCGGATCCGCTTTTCCGCACGACTTGACCTCTGTATTGTTGTCAAATAAAAGGAGTTTGCAAGTATGAGCAAGCAGAAAATGCGGTTTTTTTTATCCTTTGTCTGCTTCTTTCTTTCGAGTTCCGTCCTCCTCGCTCAGCAGTTCAAGCTTGACCACTGCTTCCCCGATTCGACTCAGATCTTCTTCTCGATCAACAACGTGAAAGAACTCGGCGATCACTGGAACGCGACGCAGCTTCACGCGACGCTCTCGTCTCCGCAATTCCAAGAGTTCCGCGACTCCCTTCGGCAGCAAATCGAAGAGGCGTGGCCGAATCGTCTTGGGTTGAATCTCTCCGATTTCACGACTCTTCCTTCCGGAGAAATCGCCGGCGGACTCATTGCGATTCCAGGCAAAAGGCCCGGCTTCGCCGTCATGATGAACGTTGCGGGAAACGCCTCCGAGGTCAATAACTTCCTCGTGAGGATCATTCAAGAAACGACGGCTCAGCAGCGCGGAAAAGCGACGAAAGAACGCATCGACGTCGGTCGACAATCGGTCGAAGCGACCGTCCTTACCATACCGAATCCCAGAACGGGAGCGGTCGTCACGGCGTGGTACGTCGCGTTGCCTCAGCTCCTCATCGCGACCGACCAGAAGTATCTCGCCGAGATGCTCCTTCACAAGCTCGCGGGCGAAAATCTTCCCGCGCTCGACACGCGCCCTGAATATCGTGCCGTCGTCGAACGTTGCGCCCAGGATTCCAAGGACGCCGCCGCTCCTCAAATCCGTTTCTTCGCCAATCCCCTCCTCGCGGGAGAAGCGATCCGCTCTCTCGTTCCCGCCGAGCAACTCCAAGGGCAATCTCCCTTCGTCGTCCTCTCTAATCAAGGATTTGCGGGAATTCAAGGCGTCGGCGGTACGATCGACTTCACTAAAGATTCGTACGAATGCGTCTACCGCGTGAAGGCGTACATCCCCGAAGCGCCAACCAAAGCTCTCCGCATGCTCTCCTTCTCCAACGTCGAAGCCCTCGATCCCCCACAGTGGATTAGCAAGAACGCAACGCGCTACACCCTCATGAACCTCAACGCGCTCACGACCTTCAACAATATCGGCCCTCTCTTCGACGAATTCATCGAAACGCAAGGCGCGTGGAACGACGTTCTCGACTCGCTCGAAAAGGATAAGCTCGGACCGCAAATCAATCTGCGCACCGACCTGGTCGCAAACTTCGGGCGTCAGCTCTCCTCGATGAACACCTTCGACTCCGAGAAGACTGCCGACGGCGAAAAATTCGTCTTCTCCTTTAATATCCTCGAAGGAAAAGAAACGATCGTCGCCAACGCGCTCGAACGAATGTTCAAATCGGATCCCGATTTCCAAAAGGTCGTCGTCAACGGTTCCGCCTTCTGGCAGTACGCGCCTCAGAAGCAGGCGATCGGCGCGACTCGATCCGGAACCACACGTCAGGGTGCGGTCCGTCCTCGCGGCGTGAGACCCGGCTCTCGTCCGGGCGCGACGAAAACCGTCGCCGCCGAGCCTGGAAAAGAAGTCGAACTCATCAAGGGCGTCGTCTTTGGCGTCGCCAACGGAGCTCTCTTCGTCTCCAACGACGCGCAGTACCTCCAGTCGAAGGTCTTCGATCTTCCCGCAGGCGCTCCTTCCGTTCTCGATTCACCCGAACATAAGCGCGCGATGCAGCTCCTTGCACAGGATCCAGCCGCAAGCGCCGGTATCTTCGTCAGAGGATACAGCCGCAACGTCGACGGTCTGCGCGAAAACTACGAGCTCTTCCGTCAGGGAAAGACCCCGCAAGGGAACACCTTCGGCGCGAAGATCCTTAACCTGATCCTCACGTCCCCCGATCAGAAGACGACGCGCGAAGTCAAGTTCGACGGCTCGACGCTCCCCCCCTTCGACGAATCTCTTGCGGGCACGATCGGGTTCAGCATGTTCTTCGGCGTCGTTGAAAAGGACGGACTTTTCTGGAAGGGCTATTCCGTTTCGCCGACGAAATAAGTCGCGACGCTTGATCGTTTCATTAAATCTTAGGGCTGCGTACCGATGAGAAGCGCGGCCCCTTTTTTTTCCGCAATTCGTAGCGAGGAGAAAATATGGCTCTTCAAGACGAGGAAAACGTCTTAATCGTCGGCGTCACAGGGCGTCGACACATCGTGAAAGAGAGTTTGGACGCGGTGGGGAGCGCGACGCGTGCGGCTCTTCGCGCGATCGGCGAGGCGGTTCCCAAGGGGACGCGCGTCCTTTTGACGTCAGGAATCGCCGTCGGTGCGGATACGATCGCCGCGCGCGCTTGCGTCGTGGAACGCGAGGCGGACGCCGCGTTTCCGATCCGACTTCGCGCTGTTTTGCCAATGTCGCGCGAAAAATACCGAGACGACTTTAAAGGCGCCGAGCTACAAGAGTTCGAATCTCTTCTTGAGAAGACGAGCGACGTCGTCGAGCTCCCGGAATCGGAGGAATTCGATCGCATCGCGCAGTATTCGAAGCTACGCGACTACCTCGTCGAACGCGCCGATATTCTCATCGCGTTTTGGAGCGGCGACGCGTCGGAGGTCAAACCGGGGGGAACGGTCGACGTCGTCCTCTCCAAGAGACGCGCCTTTAAGGAAGGACGAAGGGGCGCGATTCTTTCCGTCGCGACGCCCGAGCTCAAACGCGTTAAAGAGCAGGACGGAACGAAGCGATACGTCCCTGAAGAGGGCGTCGACGCGGGGCGAATCGATCTCGAAACGTTCGGCGACGAGGAATGGGCGCGCAACCTTGAAAAGAGCTTGAAGAAAGAATAGACCAGGCGTCTCAGAAGACGCCGTCGAAGCGTCGGTTTCGCTCCGAATAACAAGAAAATCAGAAGCCTCGGAAAAGGCGTTTAGTCGCTGTTCGAGGCTTCTTCATTTCAGCGTTTCGGCGTTAATCTCACGCGTCTTTGAGCGCTTCGGAGACGATCTGTTGCGCTTCGACGAGGATCTGTTCGAGATGCTCTTCGCTCTTGAAGGATTCGCCGTAAATCTTGCACGCCATCTCGGTGCCGGAAGGTCGCGCGGCGAACCAACCGTTTTCGGTCGCGATCTTGAGCCCGCCGATCTCTGCGCCGTTACCCGG
>CAVGEG010000060.1:12735-17722 GCA_963628165.1 Paratractidigestivibacter sp.
CGATAATCTTGTCCCCGGCGAGGGTCTCGGACGCGACCTGATCGGGCGACATCTTTTTAAGCGCCGCTTTCATCGCAAGGGACGCGGGAGCTTCGATTCTCTTATAGAAGGGGGTTCCTAAGCGTTTCGCGAGTTCCGCGTAATACTGGCCCGGTTCGCGCCCGGTCTTCGCGATGATTTCTGCTGCGAGAAGGTTCAGAATCAACCCGTCCTTATCGGTCGTCCAGACGGAGCCGTCGAAGCGCAAGAAGCTCGCGCCCGCGCTCTCTTCGCCGCCAAAGCAAATTTCCCCGTTGAAGAGTCCGGGAACGAACCACTTAAACCCGACCGGAACTTCGACAAGCTTGCGACCGTGCGCCGCGACGACGCGGTCGATAATCGCGCTCGACACGAGCGTCTTGCCGATTCCAAGCGTCTCGGACCACGTCGGACGATTCTGCACGAGATAGTCGACGACGACCGCAAGATAATGGTTCGGATTCATGAGGCCCGCGCTCGGCGTCACGATTCCGTGGCGATCGGAGTCAGGATCGTTCGCAAACGCGATATCGAATTTATCGCGAAGCACAATGAGACCGCGCATCGCCCAAGGGCTCGAGCAGTCCATCCGGATCTTGCCGTCGTGGTCGATCGACATGAAGGAGAAGGTCGGGTCGATCTTATCGTTCACGACCGTAATATCAAGACCGTAGCGCTCCGCGATCGGCTTCCAATATCCGACGGCGGCGCCTCCAAGGGGATCGACGCCGATCTTCACGCCCGCGCGACGAATCGCTTCCATATCGACGACGTTCTGCAGGTCTTCGACGTAATCGGGAACGTAGTCGATCTCTTCCGTCGTCGCCGCCGCGAGCGCTTCGGGGTAACTCATAAACTTGACGCCCGCAAGACCGTTCTCGAGATACGCGTTCGCGCGGCGTTCGATTTCGCTCGTCACGTCCAAATCCGCGCCGCCGCCGTTCGTCGTATTGTACTTGATTCCGCCGTCCGTGGGCGGATTATGCGACGGGGTGATGATGACGCCGTCGGAGAAGTTCGCGCCCCGCGATTTATTCGCCGCGAGAATCGCGCGAGAGACCGCGGGGGTCGGCGTCACGCCGTTCTCCTTCTGGACGTACGTCTTCACGCCGTTCGCGGCCAAGACTCCAAGCGCCGTCTTCTGCGCCGCGTCGGAGAGCGCGTGCGTGTCTTTGCCAAGCCAAAGATATTCGGGAACGCCTTCCGGTCGCGCGTTGCGCCAATCGACGATCGCCTGCATGATCGCTTTGATATGATTCTCGTTGAAAGACGTTTCCATCGCCTTGCCGCGATGACCTCCCGTACCGAACAAAACGCGTTCTTCCGCCCGTTCAGGGTTCGGTTTACGTTCAAAATACGCGCGTTCTAACGCCGCAACGTCGATCAAATCACTCGGTTGCGTCGGCTGACCTGCTCGTGATGAAACCATTCTTTTGTTCCTTGTTCTTCGTGATACGCGCGTCTCGTCGATCGCGCTCGTGCGATAAACCGAAAATACCGACCCCTCGGTCGACGTTCCTCTAAAAGTTCTAATGATTCGTCGGCGCCTAACGACTCTGCCCCGAACGTTTTTTATAGTGAAATTTAAAGCGGCGCTCCAACTCCTCGCCGAGGTCGAAAACGTCGTCGAAATCCGCGCGCGATTCCCCTTCCGAGGGGAAAACAAGACCCGCGTCGATCATCTTATAGACGACGTCTCCCAAATCGCCCGTCGTGCGCAACCCCAGTTTTGTGAGAATCGTACGCGCCATGAGCCCGTACGCATGCACCGCGTATTCGACCGCGACGACGCATATCTGCTCCGCCGTCACGCCGTTGGAGTCGTCGTTCGCCGCGTCCTCGCCCGCGTCGTCGTCGTCCGAAACGCCGAAGGTCTTCGCCGAATAGTCCCGCGCGCCGTAATCCCGCGCGTACGACTCTTCCACCGATTCCTCGCCCTCCGATCCTTCCTCCTCCGCGTCCGAATATTCGTCGAGCGACTCGTAATCGATCGGATTCGCCGTCTCGTCGCGCATACGACGAAGATCGTCTTCGTCCATCGGATCCACACGACCGAGAAGCTCAAAGGAAAGGAACGCGACCTCCGGCGAACTCAAGCAGTGAAACACGGCGTCGACAAATTGGTACGTCTCGAGGGAAAAACGCGGATCTTCTTCGGCAAGGGCTATCATTTTACGCGTCTCTGCGTCCATTTTCTTTCGCGTCTCCTTTCGTTAAAAGCGTCGATCTTCCTTCGTCGACTCAAGCCTTCTCGTCAAGCACGATCGTCGTTCCCGAAAGCTTGTGCGTCGTGTATTCGTAACGCGCGAAGATCATGCGGCCCGCGCTCGTCTGCAAAACGCTCGTCACCGTCACGACGACGCGTTCCGCGATATGCGCGCGCCCTTGATCCACGACAACCATCGTTCCGTCGTCCAAATACGCGATCCCTTGACCCGCTTCTTCGCCCGTCTTGACGACGTCGACTTCGAAGCGCTCGCCCGGTAGGAAGATGGGGCGCAACGAGTTCGAAAGATCGTTCAGGTTGATGACGGTCACGCCTTGCAGACGCGCGACTTTATTCAGATTGTAGTCGTTCGTCACAAGTTTTCCAGAAAGGTGTTTCGTCAACGCGACGAGTTTCAGATCGACGGGCTGATTCGCGAATTTGGGAAGATCGGTGTCGTCGATCTGGAAATCGACGCCTTCCATATTCTGCAAGCGGTTGAGAACGTCAAGACCGCGTCGTCCGCGCGTACGGCGATTTCGATCCGCGCTGTCGGCTATATGTTGCAATTCGACGATCGCGAAACGCGGCATGAGGAGCGGCCCGTCGACGAGTTTCGTCGCCATCACGTCCGCGATGCGCCCGTCGATCACGACGCTCGTGTCGAGAATGAGCGGCTTAACCCCCTTCACGTTCCGTTGGAACTCAACATACGGTATGATAAAACGGAAATCGTTGCGCGTCTGCAAAAGGAAGCTCACGCCCGTATAACTGCAGATCAAAAGAAGCGCCGCCGTCACGCATTGCCGGAACGACTCCGTTTGCGCCCCCGCCTCCCCCGGCTGATCGGAAAAGAAGGGCTCGAGCGCAAGCTGCATCACGTACGTCGTGACAAGCCCGATCAGAAGTCCGAAGTAGACCGAAGAAACCCACTCGATCCGCTTCTTAGGAAACGCCATGTCGAGCGCGATCACCCCGACGGACAGGAAGACGAGAAGAAAGAAAGTCGTCAACCCGACGGAGCTTGACCCCGCCGCGCCGGCGCGGACGATCGTGACCCCCAGTCCGCTCGTCGCAAGGATGAAGATGCAACGTAATATTAAAAGTGGCATTGTTTTCTGTTCCCATACGAGAACGCCGCGCGTTGCAATCCTCGCGAAAGAAGTTCGAAACGGCGCGCGCGTAGATTCCAAATTCAATTTCTTTATTATAGCGCCTGCGTAAGAATCGACCAGACGGTCGCCTAAGATATTAGACGCCGCTAGGGAGCGTTATGCGTCCCCTTGCGCGCGCGCGAACCCATTATATAATGAGGCGTTCAGTAATCCAATTGAAGGTCGCGACGAACTCGACGCGCGCCTTCGCACGTTAGACCCGCGGCGTCTCCCAAACGTCGCGCTTTGCAAGGAACTTGAAGAGCAAAATGACTAAACGTTATTTCACAAGCGAAGCCGTGGGAATGGGACATCCGGATAAATTGGCCGACCGCATCTCCGATAGCATTCTCGACGCGTGCCTCAATCAAGACGCGCAGAGTCGCGTCGCCTGCGAAACGCTTGTCGCGACCGGAATGGCCGTAGTCGCGGGAGAAATTTCCACCAAAGCCCAACTCGACTATCAAGACGTCGTACGGTCCGCTATCGAACGCGTCGGATACACCGACGACGAATTCGGCATTAACGCTTCCACTTGCTCCGTCCTTGTTGCTCTCGACAAGCAAAGCCCGGACATCGCGCAAGGCGTCGACGCCACCGAAACGAAGGACGTCGGCGCGGGGGATCAGGGAATCATGTTCGGCTATGCCTGCAATCAGACCCCTGAATACATGCCCCTACCGATCGCGCTCTCGCATCGCATCATGAGCAAGCTCGCCGACCTCCGACTCAAAAAAGCCGTCGATTGGCTACGTCCCGACGCCAAGAGCCAAGTCACTCTCGAATACGACGGAAAACGACCCGTGCGCGTCGATGCGGTCGTCGTCTCCTCGCAGCACGACCCCGACGTCGACCAAGACGTCATCCGCGAATGGATCGTCGAAAACGCGATCATGCCGTCTATTCCCCAGGAACTCCTTGACGACGACGTCAATTATTACGTGAACCCCACGGGCAAGTTTGTCGTCGGCGGCCCTCAAGGGGACGCGGGCCTCACGGGACGCAAGATCATCGTGGACACTTACGGCGGCTGGGCGCGTCACGGCGGAGGCGCCTTCTCCGGAAAAGACGCGACGAAGGTCGATCGCAGCGCCGCGTATATGGCGCGTTACATCGCGAAAAACGTCGTCGCCGCAAACCTCGCCGACTCCTGCGAAATTCAGCTCTCCTACGCGATCGGCGTCTCCGAACCGATCAGCGTACTGGTCGATCTTCACGAGACGGGACGCGTCGACGAAGAAAAACTCTCCGATGCGATTCGGGATCTCTTTCCCCTCTCCCCGCGAGGCATCATCGAAACCCTCGATCTGCGCCGTCCGATCTTCGAAGCGACCTCCTTCGGCGGGCACTTCGGACGCTCAGGAGACTCTTACGCATGGGAAAAGAATCTTGGCGTTCCATGCTATAACTACTTTACGTGGGAAAAAACCGACAAAGTCGACGAACTCGCGAAATTACTTTAAGAACGGCGGCGCCTGCTTATTGACGCCGCGTTTTCTTTATTTTAGAATATCCCAATATCCTAGGCAACGAGGCGCGGGGATTCCGACACGACGTCTTCGAGATATGCTTATCCCCACAATCTCGACTTAACTATACGCGCGTAGCG
>CAVGEG010000060.1:17732-18360 GCA_963628165.1 Paratractidigestivibacter sp.
GCGTCTTGAAAGGAAATAAAAAATGAATATGACTCGACAAGAATTTCTTAAGGCCGTGGCGCTTGGCGGTCTCGCCACGACGCTCTGCCTCGACAGCGATATTTCCGTTCTCGCCCAGGAGGGCAAGAAGGAAGGTAAAGACGTCAAACTCGTCGCGCTCCTTGGCGGCGAACCCACTCCCATGTTCAAAAAGGGTATGGACGCGATCGGCGGTATCGCTCAGTTCGTCAGCAAGGGAGACAAGGTCACCATCAAGCCGAATATCGGTTGGGACAAGACTCCCGAGCTCGCCGGCAACACGAACCCGGAATTGATCGTCGCTTTGATCAACGCGTGCAAAGACGCGGGCGCGAAGGAAATCGTCGTCTTCGACAACACGTGCGACAACTGGCGCCGTTGCTATGAATCCTCCGGAATCGAAGCCGCCGCTAAGAAGGCCGGCGCGGTCGTCATGCCAGCAAACGAAGAAAAGTACTTCCGCGAGACCGCTCTCCCCAAGGGAAAGGCGATCAAATCCGCGAAGATCCACCAGGCGATTCTCGACTGCGACAGGTGGTTTAACGTCCCCATCCTCAAGAATCACGGCGGCGCGCGTATGACGATCTCCATGAAGAAGCTCATGGGAATC
>CAVGEG010000061.1:0-6944 GCA_963628165.1 Paratractidigestivibacter sp.
GTCTAAAACGACCGACATGAAAACCCTGTTGTCATCTAAGAGTTTCACTGTTAGATGAAGGATTCGTCGCATTTTATCGACAACCGATAAATTCTTGCGATTCATAACTTTCCGAACGGAGTTTGACATTCGATCCGTCGAAAGCTTAATCGCGTAAACAAAGATTTGATCTTTGTCTTTGAAATATTTATAAATAGACGTCCGGGAAATGCCGCATCTATTGGCAATCTTCTGGTAGGTGACTCCATCAAAGCCCTCTTCAGCAAAAAGCTCAAACGCACGTTCTAAGATCATGACGCGCCGTTGAGTATGATCCACCTGGACAGACATGGCGTTACGTCCTACTTGTCCTCGTTAAAAACAAGAATTATCCCATACAAAAAAAGAGCGTCGACGTCGCGAGGACGCCGACGCCTATCAGCACATTATAGATTCAAGGGCGAAAATTTCTACCCCGTCTTGAACATGCCAAGGCGGCTCTTCATTCAAAATCAGACGCCGTCTGAATACTGCAAGAATTCTTTCAACGGGAAATCAGCCGGAATAGACTCGTCACGTTTCTTCAACTCCATCTGGTACTCTTGAATCGTACTTAGGATTTGGTTGGTCAAATCTGAAGAGAGATCATACTTGAGAACCGGGGCCTCTTTGACGACTTCACCCCAAAGAGCGATCTGTTTTTCAAGACATTCAAAATTTTTGTCCACATTATTCATTCGCTCCACTTCAAGACTCTCGATTTCTTGATAATGCTCGTTACGCTTCTTTATCATGAATTCAAAGAAATCTCTACCTGGATAGCTGTTGAATACGCCGGTTTGAACCGCCAATTCCATCTCGCTCTTAGGAGATTCCCTCCAAGCTTGAACCCAGAGTCTCAACGCGTCAAAATAAGCATCGACGCCTTCAGGAATCGGGCCCAACTCAAAGATTCTATTACCTTGGTTGAAATCAACCCAGGCCGAACACAACATCAAAGCGTCCTCGCGAGCCTCTTTCGCGTTCCCTGATTTCAGTTCATTCTCAATGAATGAAACGGCTTTAGACGATTCCTTGAGCTGACCTACGACTCTTTCGTCGCGCCTGATCACGTCTTGAAAAGAAAAAACCTTCGGGAAAATCGTCTCTAGTTCGTCAAGAACGATCAGATATTTCTCAGTTTCGTCCATCAATTCCGACTGCATCTGTGGCATATATCGCAAGTCCGCAAAGTCTTCGCGATTCAGCAAAGCCATCCAAGAATCAAAACAGGCTAAAAATTCCTGATTTGCCCTCTCAGGCTGAGAAGCGTAGTAATAGTTGCGAACGGCGACGCGATGCTCTCTAGCGGAACGCGCTTCAGGCGTTTGTTCGAAAGCAACCTGTCGTTCGTGATAATCCGCGCCCATGATGTCGCGAAACGTTCTAGAGAAGCTCTCTTCAGTCGAAAGCTTTTTGATCTCCGCTACAATATCGAGGGCCTCGTCGGCTTTCTCGGGACGAGCGTTAGCGGCAAGCACTTCGGGCGTAATCTGAATAAGAGACGAAGCGCGCGAGAGCCAGTCGTTAAGACGTTCAAAGGCGGCGTTGTAGTTCTTGAGATCAGATTCGGCGACAAGAAGTCGGGGACGGGCCGCAAGAGGTCGCAACTCTTCATCGACAAACGAGAGTCGGAGATCATAAAGATCCGTAACCCATTTTTTCCACTCGGGCTGTTCGCCATACTTTCCGCTTAGATAGTCGTGAATAACGCGAGTTGATAACGCCTGTTTCCCCATATTATAATTATTCTCATCGTAGGGGTCTAATACGCGTTCATAGAGAGACGCGCGCTGCTTATCGTCCAACTCGTTGTTCCAACGATCCCAGATTAACGACTCGCGAGTAACCCCTTCCGGGAGGAAAGAAACAAGCTGATTTTCGTAATCTTCGATCTGTTTTGAAGCCTCGTGATGAATATTCAGAGAAGTCGATCGATACTTATTCGGATCAACTTTGTCAGGAATCGTGGTCTCGACAACCTTATTGGAGTAGATTTCCCAGTCTTCTTGAGCCATTCGCCACGCTTTCGCGCAGTTCCCCTCGTCGAATAGAGGCGAATTGTCTTTCGTGACGCCGCAACCGTCGATACTCATCCATTCGGCGTAGCGTATTCTGTTCAAAGGCGCGCGACCGAAAAAGAGAAGTCGCGTTTCCTTACCAATATCTCCTTGATGGTTCTCGTAGAGATCCTCCGCCTTTTTGTAAAACGCGTGACCAAGCAACCAGTTGTCGCGGTTTGTGACATAGATCTCTTGCTCAGCTTGACGCGCGGCCAATTCGTCGTCTTCTCGGAAGAGGCGACGATATTGCTTCTTTTCGTCGGCAATGCCAATCTTTTGAGAAATGGTCCAACCGGTTCGAACGTACAACTTCGGAGCAGTCCTGTTGTAGACCGTTCCCTTTTGAACAAACTCAAAACCGCGAATAACCCAGCGATAGCGTTCTCGATAATCATCGAACATCGCGGAAGCGTTATAGGCTAACTGCCAGCCGACGAAGTCCCAAATCGTGATGAAATGGGGTTCGAGGGTGATGATTTGGTTCGCGGTCGCAATCACGTTATCCCAGTCGGCGCGTTTCTCATATTCGCGAGAACGATTCCATAAGAGAGAAATTGCAACGCCTCGCATTCCGAAGGTCGCTAATTTCATGGCGCTTCCGGTAGGGTCGATCTTTCCAAGATTCGCTTCGGAAAGATCCAGCTCAGACCGACTCTGCGCGAGCACGCCGCCTGCCGACATAGACCCGTCGGCCTCGCGTTGAGACGGACTGCCTAGTCGATACAACGGGAATAGTAAAATCGCAATCAAAACAATATACGCGATCTTACGGTAAAAAAGCGTTTGCTGCGTCATTATTTAGCCACCTCTCGATTTCTTAGGATAACGTATGCCGCCACGAAAAGTGGAATCACAAACGATAGGGTTGTTACAAGATGAACCAGAATCGAATTCAATGGAATATTGTAACCATTGGCAACGCAGTCTGCATAGTAATTGAAGTCGCTAAACGAAGGCAACGCTAGGCCTATAACGCTTAGGAAAGCGCTCGCAATGCGGTCAAACGCCTGTCCCAAGTGAGTGGAGAAGGTGTTAGGAAGATCGACCATCATATTTTCATGCGTAACCAATCTGTTAAACGACTCGATAGGACCGCCACCGAGCGCCTGCAGGTGCGCGATCTCCAAGAAGAGGTCCTTGCAGAATCCCGCAATGAGGATCCCAAAAGTTGAAATCATTGCGACGGGACCGCTCAAGAACGTGCTAAACAAGACGCCGAAGGAAATGAGGATGAGCATTTGTTGCCAGACGCCCAAGTATCCCTTGACGAAGTTAAAGAAGACGTTGGCGTCAGCCGCACGCAGGTACAAGTCTGGACCCGCTGCGCCGAAATACTGCTGGTCGTTGATGCACTGAAGCCAAATCTCTACCTTGCCGTCGACGACAAAGTCGTCGAAGAGGTTGTAGATATCTTTCCTAGGCAACTCCGTTTGAGAAAGCGCCTCGAAAGACGATTTGTCGTTCATCTTCTTCACGAGCCAAGGTTTGTCCTTGACTTGGGATTTATCGAACTCAACGGGAATATGTAAAGCCTTAGTGGTATACTTTTCGGAGTTGAAGACATGGGTTTCCGCAATCAAACCAGTTACGGGATTACGGACATACAAAGCGCCCATAATCGTTTCTTCGATGTTACCCATATGAGTACGGAACACGCTGATCGTCATTTCAACAGGCAAACCGTCGGAAAAACGCTCGGGCGTAATGTCGTCAAAGCTCCAGATAATCGCTTCGTCGGTAGCCCCTGCGACATAACTACGATATTCCCATTCTTCGCCGACGTTGATACCGCGTTCGCGTTCAAATCCATCGGCGTTACGGAACTTAATATTCCCGTAGATCGGAACCTTCGCCTGCATAGATCCTTGAGAAGAACCTACCTTATAACGAACGATTCCTCCTTCATCGGACTCTTCAACCATGTGAGAATGTCCGTTTTCTTCGTAAACGCGGACATTTCCGTCCGCATATTTCTCAACCATGTGCTTGTGGCCGTTCGCCAATCGCGTATATCCCTTGGCGATTACGGTATCCGCAGGCAGAGTCGAGGGATCTTCTTCGACGATGTACGTCAAATCCTCTTTATCGTTGAGAATGTGGGTATGTTTTAACGTGCTTGAAACGAAGAAATAACTGCAGATTGCCATCAACAGCAACACGCCCGTTCCGATAGCGCCAATACCGATAATTCGCCCTAAGACGATCTCGCTCGAACGCACGGGCTTCGTGACGATCGTGTAGATAGTCTTCGATTTAAAATCGGCGGGAAGACTCAAGGAACTGAGGAAGAGAGCCAACAACAGAACGAGATATGTTGTCGTTTGATAGACAAACGACGCGCACAAACGCGCTGGGTCTTTACTTCCCGGATCCAAAAACCAACCGGCGAACATAAGAAGCACGAGAAAGACGACGCATATTACGACGACTTTCTTGCGAATAGACTCGCGGATCGCCAGAAGGGCCATTGCGAAGCAACGCTTCCAGGAAAAGTGAAGCAATTCCCTCCACGCTTCCGCAATAGCGACCGCCAAACCTTGTCCGCCGCGTTTCACGCCTTTGTAAATAAACATAATTACTAAGCTAATAACGCAGGCCAACAAAGACAACGCAACGACAGCCATCAGCCAGTTCAAGACAGCTGGTCCTATCCATTCAAGGAAAGGTGGGATTGGGTTTTCTAGAATCATTTCCCGTTCTCTCCTCCACGAACGCGTTTACCAGGACGAGCTTCACTTTCAGCAATAATATCGTGGAACAAATCTTCCAGCGAGGTTGTAGGATTACCGCAAAAGACCAAACGAGACTTATCCTCCTCGATGACCTTTTCGATCTTACGCTTCGCCTCTTCGCTCAGACCTGCTACGCGAATTTCAGTCTGTTCAACGATCTTGAGAAGATCTTCAACGCGACCAAGTTCCTTCAGCTCGCCTTGATACAGAATACCAACGCGGTCGCAAACGTCTTGCACGTCGCCAAGTAGATGACTTGACATGATGATCGTCTTCCCCTGTTCTTTGAGTTGGAGAATCAACTTCTTCATGTTGCGCGTACCGATCGGGTCAAGACCGCTCGTAGGCTCGTCAAGAACGATCAGGTCGGGGTCGTTAATAAGGGCCTGGGCAAGGCCGAGTCGTCGCGTCATACCCTTAGAGTATTCGCGTAACTGGCGTTTATTCGCCGTGTCCAAACCAACCAACTGAATCAGCTGCGCAACCTTCTGTCGTCGAATCGCCGAGGGAATTTTGAAGAGACGACCGTAAAAATCCAACGTCTCTTCAGCGTTCAAAAATCGATAAAGATACGACTCCTCGGGCAAGTAGCCAATACGCTCGTTTTTGGCCACGTCTGACGCTGGGCGACCAAGTATATTTACCTCGCCGCTGGTAGGAAAAAGAAGTCCCAACAACAATTTAATAGTCGTCGTTTTTCCTGAACCGTTCGGACCAAGAAGTCCAAAAATCTCACCCCTTCGAATTTCAAGATCAAGAGCTTTAAGCGCACGAACTTTTTGCCGACCCCAAAAGTCGCGATAGGTTTTGGTCAGGTTTTTAGTTTCGACAATGACGTCGGATTCATTTCCCATTGCATCGCCTCTTCAATGTTACTAACATGGATACAAACTACCTTGCAGGTATTAAACGTAATCCTCTCTTGATCCCGCCATTGAATTGAGAACTATAAAAACAACGGCGACTTAACTTACCCTATGATCAGAAAGTCAGGTCGCTCAACCATGGATGGACACGCCGAGGACGCGCCGTTCTAAAACGACTAAACTCCTACAAAGGCACTCACTCACGCGCTCGCAACCTTCCCCTTTAAACAGGATAGAGCATACGAACGGCCTGTACATTATCCCCTAAACCCCTTGTCTTGTCTATATCCGGCGAAAAAAAACTACTTTTCATCCGGTTAAGAGGATTCTACCGCCCCTTGTTTTTTTCAAAAACACGCGATAAAATGACTTCGGCGATTTAGAAGACTTTTATGGGTTAATTGTCGCATCTTCCCCAAAAGGCTTCTTCTAAAGGTGGCGTTTGTCTGGGTCAATGGTTCATGAGCTTTTCCCAGACTAAGTCGATGAAGTATTATCATTTGAGGATAAATTAAATGGCTGTTACGCGGGAAATTCTTCTCGAAAAATTACGTCCATACGGACAGGAACACTTACTTGCCTTCTGGGACGAACTAACGGAAGAAGAGCGTGTTTCGTTAAGCGATCAAATCGAAAAGATCGACTTCGCTTATCTGGAACAACTCTTCATTCATCGATATGATCCCCCCGCAGCGGCGGCCCTCGCAGACAAAGCGGGAGACCCCGTGGCGTTCAAATTAAGCGACTTGCGCGATTACGACGGTTCCCCGAATTCGCCGTTCCCTCAATCCCCCGCGACCAAATTGGACGAAACGACCGACGAAGTCACCCCGCTTAAGGCTGTTAAGGCGGGTGAGGAGTATCTTCGCGCTCACAAAATCGCTATTGTCGTCGTCGCCGGCGGACAAGGGACGCGTCTCGATTTCCCTCACGCCAAAGGTATTTACCCGATTGGCCCCCTTTCTCAGGCAACCCTCTTCCAAATCCACATCGAACGCATCCGAGCGATGTGCCAAAAATATAATACTCGCTTGCCCTTCTGCATTCAAACGAGCCCGGCGACCCACCAAGAAACGATCGATTTTTTCAAGGAAAACAACAATTTCGGATTGCCCGCTGAAGACGTTCTGATATTCTGCCAGGGAACGATGCCTTCGGTCGATTTTGATTCAGGAAAGGTTCTGTTGGCGAGCAAGTCGCAAATTGCCAGAAGTCCTGACGGACATGGCGGTATGCTTGCGGCTATCAATTCGCCGCAACCGGAT
>CAVGEG010000061.1:6954-14613 GCA_963628165.1 Paratractidigestivibacter sp.
CTCCTTTCCAAACGGTTCGAGAAAAAGGCATTCTCACGGAACTTAAAAACCGAGGAGTCGAAGAAATTTTCTATTTCCAAATCGACAACCCGATCATAGACATCTGTAGCCCCGAATTCATCGGCTATCATGTTTTGAGCAAGTCTGAATTTGCAACCCAAGTCATTCGGAAGCAAAACCCCAAAGACCGAGTCGGCAACATGGTTCTTGTCGACGGAAAGTTGCACGTGATTGAGTACAGCGATTTGCCCGATTCCGCCGCTGAAAGACGCAAGCCGGACGGATCTTTGGCCATTTGGGCCGGTTCTATCGCCGTCCATATGATGAATCTTGATCTTCTCCAAAAGAACGCGTCCTTCTCCTCTTCGCTCCCGTTCCACTTGGCGAAAAAGAAGGTTCCCTATATCGTCTTAGACAAAGATCTTAAAGACGAACAAGGAGAACTTCTCTTTGGAACCAAAGTCAAGCCTTCTACGCCCAACGCCATTAAATACGAAAAGTTCATCTTTGATCTCCTGCCAATCGCCCATAATCCTATCGTGGTCGAGATTGAAGAAGAAACCTGCTTTGGACCTCTGAAGAATCACCCGCGAGAGGCGAAAGACACGCCTAAGACCGTGCGAGAACACCTAAGCGGTTTGTACAAGAGATGGCTCTCTCATCTTAGAATCGAAGTTTCCGAAGAAGCCGTTGTCGAAATCTCTCCCCTCTTTGCCAATAGCTGCACGGAGCTTGCGCAACGTCTGAAGGATACAAATCTAATTCCTCAAGACAAGAAAATCAAAGAATCGGTATATTTGTCCTTGGACTCCATTCGTTGATGTTCGTAATTCAATTTAACTAGGTAAACTCCGGAGAAATCTTCGGAGTTTATCTTTTTAAACGTTCAATGAAGATTTATTGAAATTCCATTTAGCGCTCATTATTCAATAAGAACCTAAACCTATAAAGACTTTATGACTGCAAAAGAAACCAAGACGACGAAACGCTCCGGCAAACGCGTTGTAACGAAGGCGCATGCTTTTTGGTATCACGTCTGCCAGTTCTCTTTATACCTATTAATTAAATTATATTTTCGAACTAAGTATATAAACTCGCGCAATGTCCCCAAGTCCGGTTCGACTTTACTAGTCGCAAATCACCAGAGTTTTTTGGATCCTCCCGCTATTGGAACGGGATATTTTCGCATGACAAACTATTTGGCGCGAAAAACTCTCTTTAAATTCAAGCCTTTCGGCAAACTAATCGACTCCGTCGACGCGATTCCGCTTGACCAGGACGGTCTCGGGTTTCAGGGTGTGCGCGAAACAATGAAACGTTTAAAGAATGCGGAAGCGGTTCTTATTTTCCCTGAGGGCAGTCGATCCTTTGACGGAGAACTAGCGCCCTTCACATCCGGTTACGTTGCAATTGCGTCAAAGACTAACTCGGTGATTGTCCCTGTCGCCATCTCCGGTGCGTTCGAAGCCTTTCCTCGAACCCAAAAATATCCTTCGCCATTTAAGAAACGCGTTGTGATTGAGTATGGGGAACCAATTCCTCCGGAGGTTTATCGCGCAATGACGGAAGATCAGGCCAACGACTACATTGTCAAAAAGATAAGTGAAATGTACGAAAGAAATCGCCCGAGATTCAAGTCTAATCCTAAATGACAGTTATTTTATCAAATTGTTTGACACGTTCTGTTTAGCCCCTTTTGCTGAGGTAATAGAATGCATGTTTTAAAAAACCTTTTATTCGTTAGTTTCTGCTTTGCTCTTCAAACACTTCTCTCCGTGTGCAATGGACAAGAGCCTGTGGAAATCGAAGCGCCCAATAATGATCTGACAGGCGCGATCGTCAATGTTCTCGATTGTGGAGCGAAAGGCGACGGAACGACCGACAACACGGAAGCTTTTCAAAAAGCTCTCGATTCCATTGGTTCTCAAGGCGGCGTAGTCGTAGTCCCCAACGGACAGTATTTGTTTGCGGGTTCGTTAGTTATTCCGCAAAGCGTTACCTTAAGAGGCCCCTGGAATTCTGTGACGGCTCACAATGGTTGCCGCGACAAGGGGCTTCCCAAGCCGACCGACGACGGTGCGACTTTCCTCATAATCGGCAACGCTGAGAACGAAGAAGGGGAAGCTTTCATTACCCTGAACACGAACAGCGTTCTTCAAGGGGTCGTGATGTACTGGCCGAATCAAAAGGACAACGACGTCCCCCTCCCTTATCCTTGGGCGATCAAAATGCGTGGTAAGAATCCAGCAGTACTAGACGTGGAGTTGTTGAACCCCTATAACGGTATCGACGCCTCGCAAAACGAACGAGCCTTAATCCGCAACGTTCACGGTCAACCTCTGCGCAGAGGAATTTTTGTCGACAAAATTTATGATATCGGCAGAATCGAAAACGTTCATTTCAACCCCTGGTGGAGCATGAAACCACGCCTTTTTAAGTGGCAACAGGAAAATGGACAGGCCTTCATTTTCAAGCGCACCGATTGGCATTACGTGTTGAATACGTTTTGTTTTGGCTATTCAGTCGGATATGAATTTGGCGGAAGCGAGGCCGGAATATGCAACGGTAATTTCTTAGGAATAGGAGCTGACGCCTGCCATACCTCCGTTCTCGTAGAGCAAAGCGCTAAATTTGGCGTCCTGATTACCAACGGCGAGTTCGTTGCGATGAATGGCGAAAATCCGACGCAAGTCGTTGTTACCGAGACCAATACGGGATCGGTTCGATTTAACAATTGCGCTTTCTGGGGACCTTGCGAACAAATTGCGCGTCTATCAGGTCGCGGCCTAACCTCCTTCAGCGACTGCGAATTCGTACAATGGGATCGCAACAGGAAGGGAAATTACGCTATCAACGTCGAAGGCGGCTCGGTCATGATTCGCGGGTGCAATTTTCAAGAAGACAAAAATCATGTGCTCGTAAAAGAAACAGCTCAAAAGGTGATTGTGTCAGAAAATATCCTTCGCGGACAGGCAAAAATCCAGAACGACTGCCGTAAAGCCAGCATAGTCAATAATCTTGACGACGTCGAGTGAGTTCCCTCCACTCTTCAAAAAGTCACAGTAAAAAATGAAAGGGAAAGAACCGCTTCTTCGCTGATTCTTTCCCTTTCATTTTTTTACTCTCTCAACGTACGAAATTCGTCATAATAGGCTGTTCACGTTCAGGTAAGCCAAATTCTTTTCTCCCTAACGCGATCGATTTCATGAGGAAAACCATATTATTCGCGAGCGTTCTCATTCCCTGAAGCCCTTCCTCGTCGTACGTCGCTTCGCCAGGAACGCGACCATGAACGCTGTTCCAATACTGTCCAGAAGCGATAGGCATACCGCAAATCGAGAAATATTTGTTTAGTCCGTCAAAGGTCGAAGAGAGCCCCCCTCGTCGAGCGGTGACAACGCTCGCTCCCACTTTCATCCTTTTATCAAAGGAAGAGCTGAAGAAGAGACGATCAAGGAAGGATATCATCGTTCCATTTGCAGAAGCGTAGAACACGGGACTACCGACAACCAGACCTTCGCATTCGGCAAAACACGGCGCCGTTTCGTTAACGACGTCGTCAAACACGCACTTCCCTTTTTCTCGGCATTTTCGACACCCAATGCATCCGCGTACAACCTTGTTGCCGACGTGGACAATCTCAGTCTCTATAGTATTGTCAGCAAAGACCTTGACCATCTCGTTCAGGGCAATGTAAGTGTTTCCAGCGGCGTTGGGACTCCCATTAATGAGCAATACTTTCATCTTAAACCTCTTTCTCCCTCGAACCTATCTGATAAATACTCGAATTTATTTCTCAGCCAATTCTATTTCGCTACCCTTCCAAAGAATCTTTTGGAAATCAAAACGCCCTGTCTCAAAAGAACGACCGTCGAGGATTCCCAGAGGACCAAACTTCGCGGGACGTGGAGTAAAGAGCAAGAAATCGGCGTCCGCTCCAACCTGTAAAAAATCATCTCCCCCTGAACTGAAATCAGACGCCCCGAGTAGTCTTGCGGGAGAAGTGGACGCTAAAGGATAAACCTTATTTAACGGAAGATTCTCTATCGTCGCCACGTTCATTACACAATGAGACACAGGGAAAGAAGCGCAAGCCAAAAGATTCGGATCTCCGGCCAGGGTAACTTTGCCATTGGATTGAATTTCGAAATCGCATAGCTCCATCGAGTACTTACCCGGCGGAAAACCCGCAAGAGGAGATTGATCGCTTATGAGAATGAGGTTCTCTAATCCTTTGGTTCTTACAATGATCCTTACCAGCTCGGGTGAAATATGAAAGCCGTCGACGATAATGCTCGCCTTTAGTCGGTCGTCCGCAAGTTGCGCGAAGAAGTAATTCTCCCATTTGGGTAAGAGGTGGCGCGTTGCGTTGCTTAAATGAGTCGATAAAGAAGCCCCTTCTCTCACCGCTTCATCAATCTGGGGAGCGTCTGCATTAGCATGTCCGATGGAGACGACGATTCCCATAGATCTCAAGAAACGAACGAAAGATCCAACCTCCGGATATTCAGGCGTAAGGGTGACCAGCTTAATCAACCCCTTGCTACATTCTTGCATCTGACGAATAAAACTCTCCGAGTAAACGCAACAGAAGCGTTTCGGATGCGCGCCGATAGCGCCTTCGGCGGATGAAATAAAAGGACCTTCGAGGTGGATTCCCCAAACGACCGGTCGATAAATTGGGTACGCGTCAAGCGCGTCCGCAATTGTCTTAGCCGCGTGAAGCATGACCTTTTTGTCGTTCGTCGTGAGGGTTAAGCAACACCGGAAGACCCCGTCGCGAAGCATCTTTCGAAGAACCGCGACAACGCCGTCGACTGTTAGTTTGGACGAAGAAAGCTCCACGCCAACGGCCCCGTTGATTTGGATATCAAAAAGCCCTGGCGCGATAATCGGCAACTCGTCGCCAATCGAGGCATCTGCGAGGCGCTCAACAGAAGAAATTTGTTTATCTAACAGATTTACCTTAACAGGTTCCAACGTATCATAGCGTCTCCCGCAGTAACTCGTCATCCCTCTCAATCTCCTCAGACTTCTTTAACGACAGATTCGATGATTTTTTTATCGAAGTAGTTTATGGCCATTCCGGCGTCGACGACGATCTTTTGGGCAACGATACCGCTGGATCGAGGACTGAGCATGAAGACGACGACGGCGGCGGCCTCCTCCGTCTGCACGGGGCTTTTTCTCGGGATGACCTGTTCGGCAAAAATGTAGGAATCTAAGTATCCGGGAATCCCCGCGGAAGCCGAAGTCTTCAACAAGGACGGAGCCACGGCGTTAAATCGAACATTGGAAAAAGAGGAAAAGGATTTCGTCAAAAAGGCGAGAGAAGAATCCAACGCCGCCTTAATCGGCGCCATATATCCGTAATTTTCGCTTGCCATCTGCGTCGTGGAAATAGACATTGTCACCACGGACGCGTTTGGAGTAAATAGGTCGGTAAAAGCGTTAGCAAGTTCCACGAGAGAAAAGCACGAGATTTCCAAAGCCTGTAAAAAAGCGCGTCTAGGCGTCTCATGGAACGGCTTCATTCCGTCGGAATAATCCGCAAACGCGATGGAATGGAGCATTCCGTCGAAATAATCATACTTCTCGCCGACATTCTTCCGAAGATTTTTGATATCCTCTTCCTTCTCGACGTCGCAAGTAAATATTTCAGACCCCGGAAACAACTTATTAACCCGCTCTGAAATGGCGTCATTCTGAACGACGAAGACGCACTCGGCGTCCTCCTCTTTCAACATCTTTGAAACGGCATAGGCGACGCTCTTCTTATTTGCGACGCCAAAAATCAAAAATCGCTTTCCGGATAATTGTAAAAAGTCCACGCTTAGTATCCCTACAAATCTAGCTATTTGTTACAAAACGTCTGACAAAACTGCCAGACGTTTCTTAATCATACCAATTTCAGGATCGACGCTCATTCCGTTCCAACGCCGTTCATAGCGCGCTTATAACGGACTGCCGCCGCCACAAACGCTCTAAAGAGCGGATGGGGAACCGTAGGCTTGGATTTAAATTCTGGATGGTATTGAACGGCGACAAACCACGGATGATCTTCAAGTTCAACGACCTCGACCAATTTACCGTCGGGACTCGTTCCCGAGATAGTCAGTCCGCCGTCGATAAACTTGTCGCGGTATTCGTAATTAAATTCATACCTATGTCGATGACGCTCTTCAATATCGAGAGTACCGTAAGCGCTAGCGGCTCGAGAGCCCGCAAGGAGACACGTCGGCTGCGCGCCGAGTCGCATCGTCCCGCCCATATTGGTAACCGATCGTTGCTCGTCCATAAGGCAGATGACCGGATACTCAACGTCTTTATCGAACTCCGTTGAATTCGCGTCGTGCATTCCCAACACATTTCGAGCGTACTCGACAACCGCGCATTGCATCCCCAAGCAAATCCCCAAGAAAGGAATCTTGTGCTCGCGAGCAATACGAATAGCATCGATTTTCCCTTCTACGCCGCGATCGCCAAATCCGCCAGGAACGAGAATTCCGTTGACTTTTTCAAGCAAAGCGCGCGTCTCTTCGCGAGAAACGTCTTCGCTTTGAATACGTAAGATACGAACGTTCGCGGCATTCGCAATTCCACCATGATCGAGCGCTTCATAGATCGATTTGTAGGCGTCCTTATGCTTCGCGTATTTGCCGACGACAGCGATGGTCGCTTCCGCCTGAGGCTTGTGCAAAACGTTCAGGATTTCATGCCATTTTGAAAGATCAGGCTGCTTGGCGTTGACGAGACCCAATCGATCGACGAGCATTTGATCAATTTTATGATCGAGAAGAGAGAGAGGAACTTCGTAGATCGAAAAATCAGCGTCAAGTTCTTCAACGACATGATCCGCGCGAACATTGCAGAAGAGCGCGATTTTCTCAACATCTTCTTGCGCGATCGGATGTTCCGTACGGCATACGATGAAGTCGGGTTGAATACCGATCTGACGCAACTGCCCAACGCTGTGCTGCGTGGGCTTGGTCTTCAATTCGCGAGCCGCCTTAAGGTACGGGACGAGAGTCAAGTGAATGAAGCAACAATTCTCTTTCCCGACGTCAATCGAAAACTGACGGATTGCTTCAAGAAACGGGAGGCTTTCAATATCGCCAATCGTTCCGCCAATTTCCGTGATGACGACGTCGACGTCGTCGGTCGCGAGTCTGCGGATGCAATCCTTAATCTCATTGGTGACATGCGGAATTACCTGAACGGTCTTTCCAAGATAAACGCCGCGACGTTCTTTATCGATAACGCTTTTGTAGATTTGTCCCGTTGTCCAGTTGCTATCACGCGAGAGAGGAGAATGGGTAAAACGTTCATAGTGACCTAAGTCCAAATCCGTTTCGCTTCCATCGTCAAGAACGTATACCTCGCCATGCTGATACGGACTCATCGTTCCAGGATCAACGTTGATGTATGGGTCGAGCTTTTGCATTCTGACAGAAAGGCCGCGACTCTCTAATAACATACCAATAGACGCGCTTGTCAGACCTTTTCCTAGAGAACTTACGACCCCGCCTGTAACAAAAATATGTTTTGCCATAAAACACATCCTGAGTTAAAAGTGTGTCTACAACATGAAGGAGATCACACAAAGCCTTTAACGGACAAACACAAAACCGCCCAGAAAGAAGAAACACAACACGCGCG
>CAVGEG010000061.1:14698-17972 GCA_963628165.1 Paratractidigestivibacter sp.
GCGCACATCGACCTAGGCGTAGTTTTTTTTTTACCGCCATATTTATCCACTCAGCAGGAGGAATAAAGCGGGCGTCAATCACAGCGACAAGCGAAAAAAAGGCGCGGCAAGGTAACTTTACCGCGCATTATCAAAGTTACTAGAGGTATTTTAAACCCATTAGAGTTATTGTAAAGGGGCGCGAAGAAAAACGCCGACTTATCAGTGAAGTCTCATCCCTGGTTGAGCGCCTTCGTCCGGAGACAGCACGAAAACGTCGGAACCTCCAGGACCAGCCGCGACGATCATTCCTTCGCTGAGCCCAAACTTCATTTGGCGAGGCTGAAGATTGGCGACAAAAGCGACAAGGCGTCCGATCAATTTCTCGGGCTCAGGATATGCGGCCTTGATACCGGCGAAGACTTGGCGAGTTTCCGTACCGCCGAGGGAAATACGAAGGCAAAGGAGCTTTCGCGCTTCCTTAACTTGTTCCGCCTCGATAATTCGGCCGATACGAAGATCGACCCTTGCGAAATCGTCAATTGAAATCGTTTCCGCAATAGGCTCGTCAATTAAGTACTGAGCCGTATCGTTCCACTTATTCTGTTCGGCAGACTGCTGATCTTCAAGGGTCGCAGTCGAGTTAACGCTACTGGCCTCTTTGGATTCTTCCAACATTGCTAAGATTCCTTCCTTCGGCACGCGGGTCATCATATAGGAATACTCGTTCACAACGGTTCCCAATACTTTAGACTTGACGTCGTCCCAATTCTTAATCGGCGTATTGAGCAACTGTTCGGTCTTTCGAGCCAAATCAGGAAGAACAGGAGCCAAATACACGACAATTTGACGGAAAAGGTTTAAACTTACAGTGACAACATTCTGCAACTTGGTTCTTGCAAAAAGTCGAGCTTGAGGCGAAGCCGACTCGTCCGCCTCAAGTCGAGCCCATTCTTTCTTCAAATTCCAAGGCTCGTTATTCGCAACATACTGGTTGGCCCGATAACCACACTCAAGAATAAGCTTTATCGCCTTCGAGAAATCGCAGACTTCATAGGCGGCGGCAATCTCGTCCGAAAGCGCGGCGGCTTGATCAAAGAGTCCCCCGTCGTCAGGATAGGTCTCGGCCAAACCAGTCATTTTGGCAAATTTTGCCGTTCGACTTGCAAGGTTGACGATAACGCCCACGACGTCCGCGTTCACCTTCGTTTCCATCTCTTCCAAATTCAAATCAAGATCGTCGACATGACCGGAAGTCTTGGAAGAGAAGAAGTAACGCAAATAGGAGGAATCCAGGTGCTTCAAATACGTTCTAGCCAAGACGAAAGTTCCCTTGGACTTCGACATCTTCTCGCCGTCCACGGTAAGGAATCCGTGAATGTGCACTTTCTTAGGAAGATTGAAGCCTGCCGTTTTAAGGGTCGTCGGCCAGAAAAGGGTATGGAAATACGTAATATCCTTCCCGATAAAATGATGGATTTCCGTATTCGGATCGCGCCACCAATCGTCGACGTTTTCATTGTTCTGTTCGCACCACTGCGCGGTAGAACCAATGTATCCGATTGGCGCGTCGTACCACACGTACCAATAGTTGTCGGGAGAGTCGGGAATTCTAAACCCAAAATAAGGAGCGGGACGCGAAACGTCCCAAGGACGGAGGGTGTCGGATAAAAATTGAGCTTTAAGGTAATTCGCGATCTCCGGCTGAAGCGCGTCGGAAGAAGAAACCCACTCGACAAGGAAATCATGAGCTTTTTCTATATCGACAAAGAAGTGATTCGCCTTACGAAGCTCCAGCTTGGCGCCGGAAATAGCGCTATGCGGCTCAATCAGATCGAGTGGAGAATAAACCGCGCCGCATTCGCAACTGTCCCCATACTGCTCTTTGCGACCGCACTTCGGGCATGTGCCTTTAATGAAACGATCCGCTAAAAAGCGTTTTTCCACGGGATCGTAGAACTGTTCGATTTCGTGTTGTACGATGAGGTCGGCCTTCTTCAGCTTTTCCCAGATTTCCTCGCAGAACTTTTTCGTCTGTGGAGAGTTGGTGCTACCATAGTTATCGAAGCAAATGTCGAAGCCGCGAAAATCTTCGGTGTGGGATTTCCAGACTTCGGCGATATATTCTTCCTCGCTGATTCCCTTTTTCTTGGCCGAAATGGTAATGGCTGCGCCATGAGTATCGTCCGCACAAAAATAGCGACAGTCCTCGCCACGTAATTTTTGAAATCTTACCCATACGTCAGACTGAATATACTCAACGAGATGTCCCAAATGGATATCGCCGTTGGCATATGGGAGAGCGCTAGTGACAAGAATTTTTCGACGGCTCATAACTTCTCCTGAACGCCATAGACCTAAAACTTGTTTCGCAAACACTTAAACAAGACGAAAGCGTCCACCCGCCGGAGAAACAATAGACTCTCCGACAATGAACGCAAACGTATAAATTGTAACAACGACCAATTGTTAGTCAAGAGTTCGAACGCGGCGCGTAATCGCGCGACGCTTCTTTACTCCACCGAAGACTCGCATACCACTCGGAAACCGACGTCGTAAACGCTTTGCCACGGATAATACTCTTTCACGAACGACGCGGTCGCTCGATAAGGACGATCTCGCCAAGATCCTCCGCGCGCTTCATATAAAGGCGCCTGCTTATCCATTAAATCAACTCCATAAGACGGTGTTTGGCAACTTGAGGTCCACTCGGAAACGTTGCCATGCATGTCGTACAAGCCCCATGCATTCGGTAAATAATGACCGGGTTTTTCTGAAAGAAAACCATTGTCGCAGTACCGTCTATCTTTGGGAACCCAGTCGTCGTAAGGCGTTACCGCAGGATTGGGGTTCCTTTGGCGAATGTAGTTGTCGCAGATAAACTCGATTAACATTTGATCGGCCAAATTGGCGTAACGCGTGTAGTTCGCGTCCCAGTCGCCAAAACTAAACGGGGTAGTCGCGCCGGCAAGGCACGCATGTTCCCACTCTTCGCCGCTTGGCAGTCTGAAGACCTTCCCCGTTTTTTCGGAGAGCCATTCGCAGAACGCAACCGCTTCGTTCCACGATACGCGACAGACGGGGAACTCGGGCTCGTTCACAAAAAAGCCTCGGAATCCGTGGGATAACCCCTGTCGCGATTCCACGCCGGAATCGTGGCTTGGATCGAAAACTTCAAATTGTTCGTTCGTTACTTCATAAGTTCCAACCCAAAGCGATTTCGTTTCACCCTTCAACGGCTGAATTTTTTGCAGTTTCAAATTTACGGTCGGGGTCAATCGAACGGTCATCGTAT
>CAVGEG010000062.1:0-17229 GCA_963628165.1 Paratractidigestivibacter sp.
GGAATGTTCGTCGCCATACCGACGGCGATACCGTTGGCGCCGTTGACGAGCAAGTTCGGAACCTTGGAAGGCAGAACCTGCGGCTCCATACGCGTTTCGTCGTACGTCGGCGTAAAATCGACGACGTCGGAGTTCAAATCTTCCAGCATCGCGGTCGCGAAACCGGAAAGCCGCGCTTCGGTGTAACGCATCGCCGCGGGAGGCAAACCGGCGATCGATCCGAAGTTTCCTTGCTTGTCGACAAGGACGTGACGCATATTCCAGTCTTGCGCCATGCGAACCAAGGTCGGATAGATAATCGCTTCGCCGTGCGGGTGATAATTACCCGAGGCGTCGCCGGAAATCTTGGCGCATTTGACGCGTTGAGAGTGCGGTCCAAGTCCTAAATCGTTCATGGCGACGAGAATACGACGCTGAGACGGCTTGAGACCGTCGCGCGCGTCGGGAATCGCGCGGCTAACGATGACGCTCATCGAATACGTCAGATAACTCTCTTTGAGTTCGTCTTGGATCGGCAACTTCACCAACTTCGAACCGTCCGGTAGAATCAGCTGCCCGTTCGCGTTATGGATTGGACGAAGCGGGTAGACGTCGGAGGGGCGCTCCCCTTCCCCGTTGTCATAATTATTCGCGTTCAGATCGTCGCGATTCTCGAAATTCTCATCGTCTGCCATTGCGTAATCTTTCTCTTTCAGAACGGCGGAAATCGCCGCAAACGCGCTCTATGCGTCTAAAATACATTCCTGTTCATTATATCCCAAAAGAGTTAAATAACAACCGGAACAAAAAGAGCGTTAAAGGCTCTAAACGCGCGAAAAACGCGCGTTTTTTTCTTTTCCCTCCCCTAGTCGAGAAATAAAAAAGCGACGTCGATCATCGAGATCGCGTCGCTTTAAAACACATCGTCAAAAACTGTCATTCGCGTCCGCAGCAATGCTTGTATTTCTTGCCGCTACCGCACGGGCACGGTTCGTTGCGTCCGACGCGAGGGGATTTGTTTCGAATCGTTTCGACCTTTTTATCCTTGCTCGCTTCAATCGCTTCTTCCTGCTGACGCATCGTCTTCTGAACCTCGGGGGTTACGGAGGTCTGCTGAGGATGTTGCGCCGCGCCGACGCGATCCGCGTCGGACCAGGTGGAACCGATGAAGTTCTCGTCAAGCTGTTCGACGCGATAGACGTAATCGGTGACGCGTTCGAAAACGCCGTCCCACATCGCGTCGAAAACGCGCATACCTTCGCGCTTATATTCGACCTTCGGGTCGACTTGCGCGTAACCGCGGAAACTCACGCTCGACTTCAGGTGATCCATCACTTGTAGATGTTCTTTCCAGGACGCGTCGAGGATTCCCAGAATGAGGGAACGTTCCACTTTACGCATCTCGGGATTGAATTTGTTCTCGATCATCGATTCAATTCGGTTTTCGAGAAGAAGAACGTCCCACTGAGAGAGCTCTTCGACCGTCAAGTTCTGGTGCAACTCGGAGTTCAGCCAATCACACAAGTCAGCGAGCGCAGAGGCGTCGCGACTAATCTTGCGCACGTCCCTCGAGGTAATACGATCGTTTCGCGCAATCTTCTCTTCGCGTTTAGTACGAATGAGGTCGATATTGACGTTTTCTTCGTTGAAGAGCTTGGCGAGCTTCTCGCGCATTGTCTCATAGTAGGGGAGCGCTTGTTGCGAAGACTGGCGACTCACGTCGTAGAGCAATTGTTCGATCTCATGACGCTGCTTATTGCGCAACTCTTCGACGTCGAGCTGAACGCCGAAACGGCGGGAAGCCCAATCGGCGACGCCGTCTCGATCGTAACGTCGACCATTCTGATCGCGGATCGTGAAGTGCGCCAATCCGACCAAGACGGGGAATCTCGCTTCGCGTTCCGCGTATCCTTCAAGGGTCTTTTGGCGAGCAAGCTCCATGAACGCCGCCGATTCGAGTTTGACCGCTTCGTCGGGATTGATCGTCACGCCAAACTTGTCGCGCAACCATCTGCAAGCTGTGAGAACGCCGTAGTCGTCCGCAAGAAGAGGAGCTCCCGAGGCAAGATTGGTGTTGTCGCAGAACTTCTCAGCGCGTTCGATGAGGAATTCGGCGACGTGGTCGCGGCCAATCTTACGCAATTCCGAATCGTTCAGAGCGCATCGCCAACGCGCGTTCGCGGCCTTCGTAAGCGCCTGCCAGTTCCATTCCGTCTCAGGGGCGTCGTCGGGAAGGTTTTCTTCCACAAGGTCAAGGGCGATCGTTTCCGCCATGCGACGCGCATGGTCAAGCGCGTATTCAACCGCTTCGCCGGAATTCATCCCGACGAACTGCTTGGCGTCGAATTCGACGTTCAACAGTCGCGCGGCGTAAACGGCGTACGCCTCCGCCCCGTAATTGGGCGCAAGGAACCCGTCGAGACGCTTCTTCAACTGCGCGTCGATCATCTGAAGAACGAAGTCCTTCGTGTTGCCCCCGTCGAGAATACGCTGTCGGTACGAATATACGCGCTTACGCTGCATATCCATAACCTCGTCGTATTCCAGAAGGTTTTTGCGAATATCGAAGTTAAATTCTTCGCGCTTCTTCTGCGCGCCTTCGATACGACGCGTCACCATCGGGCTTTCTATCGCCTGTCCGTTTTCCATACCAAGACGCGCGAGAAGGTTCTTCACCCAGTCCCCCGCAAAGATGCGGACAAGATCGTCTTCCAGCGAAAGATAGAATCGCGCTTCGCCCGGATCCCCCTGACGACCGCAACGACCGATCAACTGCAAGTCGATACGACGCGCTTCGTGACGTTCGGTGCCGATGATATGAAGACCGCCGAGAGAACGAACGAGTTCCCCTTCTTCCTTCATATGTTCGCGACTCTCGATTTCCTCGACGCACTTTCGCCATTCGTCCTGCGGCACATCCAAACGCGTCGGATATTTGGTCTGGAAAATCGACCACGCCAACGTCTCGGGATTACCCCCTAAGATAATATCCGTACCGCGCCCCGCCATGTTCGTAGCGATCGTAACGGCGTTGAGTCGCCCCGCTTGCGCGACGATCTCCGATTCGCGACCGACGTTCTCGGGCTTCGCGTTCAAGACTTGATGACGAATTCCGCGACGGTCAAGCATCTGGGAGATCAATTCACTCTTCTGAATCGAGACCGTACCGACGAGGATCGGACGTCCTTTGCGACGAATCTTCGCGATCTTGTCGCGCGGAACCTTCACCGCGTCGCGCGCCCCCTTCTCCGTAAACTCAACATAGTCGTCCACCTCTTTGCCGAGAAGGCCGTACGCTTCATTCCCGTCGGTGAATTCTAAGCAATCCCACTTATGGACGCGTTCGATTTCATCAACGACGGCGTTGTATTTCTCTTTTTCGGTGCAGTAGATGAGGTCGGGCTTCGTGATACGCTGAACCGGTCTGTTAGGCGGAATGGCGAGAACGTCGAGCTTGTAAATCTTCCAGAACTCGCTCGCTTCGGTCATCGCGGTACCGGTCATACCGCCGATCTTATCGTAGAGCTTGAAGAAGTTTTGCAGTGTAATCGTCGCCAACGTACGATTCTCTTGCTTGACCTCGACGTGCTCCTTCGCCTCGACGGCTTGGTGCAACCCGTCGCTCCAGGTTCGTCCTTCCATCAGACGACCTGTGAAATCGTCGACGATGACGATCTCGCCGTTTTTGATAACGTAATTGACGTCCTTCTTATAGAGATGATGCGCTTTGAGCGCGTTGTCGATGAGATGGGGCCAATGCATATTTCCAACGGTATAGAAGCTTTCGACGCCGGCGAGATGTTCCGCGCGACGCACCCCTTCGTCGGTAAGATTCGTCGTATGGTCTTTTTCATCGACGGTAAAATCGACGTCCTTGACAAGCTGGACGGCGATCGCGTTCGCCGCGCGATACTTAGAGACGTCGTCGTGCGCCGAGCCCGCGATAATCAACGGGGTGCGCGCTTCGTCGATGAGAATATTGTCGACTTCGTCGATGATCGCGTAATGAAGGAGGCCTTGAGACTGCTGAACGTCGGGTGGGAAGTTCGGATCCTTTCTTCGTGCGTAACGCATGTTGTCGCGCAGATAGTCGAAGCCGTATTCGTTGTTCGTACCGTAGGTAACGTCGCAGGAGTACGCGTACTGACGATCGGCGGTGGACATGTTGCTCTGGATCGATCCGACCGTCATGCCGAGCGCCATATACACGGGGCCCATCCACTCCATATCACGTCGCGCGAGGTAGTCGTTTACGGTGACGACGTGAACGCCCTTTCCTTCGAGAGCGTTGAGATAAGCGGGCAAGGTGGCGACCAAAGTTTTACCTTCGCCCGTCATCATTTCGGCAATTTTACCCTCATGAAGAGCCATACCGCCGATGAGCTGAACGTCGTAGTGTCGCAGTCCGATAGTTCTTCGGCTCGCTTCGCGACAGACGGCAAACGCCTCGACAAGCAAATCGTCGAGCGTTTCTCCGGCGGCGAGTCTCTTGCGGAAGAGAGCGGTTTGCTCGCGCAAATTCTCGTCGGACATCGCCTGATATTTCGGTTCCAGCGCGTTAATCGCTTGCACGCGCGGCATGATTTTCTTCAGCTCGCGCTCATTGGAGGAGCCGAACATCGAAGTGACCTTATTTTCAAACCAACGGGAGAGGTTTCCGAAGAAACCGCTCACGCCGTCAAAGGATTCTTGTAAATCCATAGTAATCCGCGTTTATTTTCTGAGGGTTTATCTTATCGCGATCCTCGCTCAAGGAGTAAAACAAAAAGGGAGAATCTAGGGTATTTTACAAATGTTCCGTCCTATGGTCAAGACGGCCTATAACTCTAATAAAAGAAATAATCGGATAGAAAGAAAAAGAACGTCGTCCAGATACAGACGACGTTCTTTTAATTAGCTATTCCGCAGTCGGATCGCCTCTAAAAGACTATCCGAAGTCGAGTTAATCAGAGCGTCCAATCGTCGGCGATGAAGTCGACGTCGAGATCGTCGGCGACGTCAAACTTATCGGGATCGGTGAAATCGCGTTTCACGGCGACTTGATCGGCGGCGACGATCGTGTAAAGGTTTTCGCCGTCGACGTCCATTTCAACGACTTCGCCCAGCGCGGTGAAGAAGTCTTCGCGCGCGGTGTTGTGCAACGTCGCGACGAGCGAGGACTTTGCTTCAGTATCGGAACCGAAGACCTTGACATTCGAGAAACCGTTGAACACGCGAGTGTTGGCGCCATTCGTGAAGGTCGCGCTCTGAGCGAATCCTTCAAAGACGTTCGCGCCCGCGCCGGCTGTGATAGCGGCGGAGTCGTTCCCACCGCGACCGTCGAAGGTCTCGCTCGCGAATCCGGTCGTCTTGATCATCGCGCCAGATTCAAAGGTCGTCGTCGTGCCGATGGAGTCGGTAACAACCGTTTCGTCCCCCTTCGTACCGATCAAATTCGCCTTCGATGCGGCAACCCCGGCGGCCTCGATCGATTCAAATCCGAACGCGGCGATAGAACCGTTGGCGAGAGTCGCGACCAATGAACCGTCGGAAGCGGTCAACGCTTTGACGTCGGAAAGCTTCGCGCTGTCGGAACCAAGACCTCCGTTCGCGTTGACGGAAGCGAAGTTCTTCACATTGAACTCGAAGCCCGCGCCGACGAAGTTCGCCGCGCCGTTCGAGGCCGTCAAGACGTCGTCGCCGTCGGAGCCCGTCATAACGACGGAGGCTTTGCCCGCGCCGTTGGCGGTTACCGCGCCAAATCCGGTCGCGGAGAAGGACAAGCCGAGCGTGCTGAAGGACGTCGCGTTAGGAGCAAGCGCGACCTTGTCGCCGTTCGACGAAGCGGTTATCGCCAGATCGCCAAGCTTGCCGGACGCGTCGACAGACTCGAAGCCGGTCAGAACGACGTCTTGCGCGCCTCGGAAAGCGACCTTCGAAGCGGAAACTTCGACGGATTCGTTCGCCGCGCCTTCGTAGACGACCGTGTCGTTTCCTGCGCCGCCGTCGACAAAGATCGTCGTGACGCCGGTAGGAATCGCAACCGTCTCGCCGTTAAGCGTAACGACGAGAGCGCCGTTAGCGTCGCTAACAACCTTCACAACGTCGTCGCCGTCGGTTCCAGCAATTCGGAAGACTTCGGAGGTCTCCGTAGAGGTCGTCGAATCAGCCGCCGCGGGAAGTTCCGGTTTGACGTCGATCGGTCGGTAGAAACCCGTTCCGGTCGATTCTTCCGTGCCGTAACGATCATTCTCGCCGGAAACCGTTCCGTCGCCATAGGTCGATCCGGAGAAGTTCTTACTGGAGATCGTAACTGACGAATCGTTCGAGTTCGCGCCGCTAGGAGTGACGTACTTGTAGAAGATTCGGTACGGACCGATGTAAGACGTAAGATCCGTGGTAGTCGTGCTACTACTGCTACTACTGCTACTACTAGAGCTAGACGTGCTGTCGTCCGTTTCGATCTCTTCGCCGGCGTTCTCGTTGGGTCCAGCCCACGCGACGACGAATCGAGGCACGGAAAGACCAGTCGCGCTGTCGGTAATCCAGTCGAAGACGGCGACGCTCGGAGCGAACTGATCGCCTGTCGTCGTCGTATTGATGACGAACTCGCCCTGATCGCGTTCGAGAACCGTTCCAGGATTCTTCTTGACGGCGACCTCGATCTTTTCGTAACCGACGTCGATCGTCTCCATGACGTCGCCCATGACGTAGACGGGCTCGCCGGCGTAGTTAAACACGCGGCACGCGACGCCGTAGTCATGGAGATCGGTCTTGCTTTCCGGATCCGGGTTGTAGTTATATTCTTCCGCGTCGTAGGATTCCCAAACGATCACGACGCCGTCGTTGTTGCACGCCACGTCGGGAGCGCCTTGGACGTGCTTGACGTAGGTGTTGACAAGGACTTCGTCAGTCGTTCCAAGGAACGTCATCGGATTGCCGTAAACGTCGAAGCGACGGATGTAAATATCGGCTCCATTCGCCTGAATCTGGTCGGAAACCCAGGTGATGAAGTACTCGCCGGTGTCCTTATTCGAGCAGATCTGAGGCGAATACTGACCGTACGCCGTCGTCTGGTTGACGAGTGTGACGTCAGTTCCCGTCGCGTAGTAGCTACCGTTGTAATCGGTGGCGGTAATCACCTTCTGGTAAATGTCATAGGTGCGATTCTTCGCATTGTACATCTTCCAAACGCAGACGTAATTCATGCTGTCGCCAGCGCTGACGGCGGCGACGTCGAATTCCTGGACGGAATAACCGTCGATCTGGCTTTGAATCTTGAACGCCGCGCCCTTCGCGTTACCGTTAATGTCGTAGAAGCGTCCGTACAATTCGTCGGCTTGAGTATTGCCGTCCTTCGAACCTTGAACCCAAGTGATCAGGACAAGGCCGTTTTCCTCGTTGATGGAGACGTCGACGTCCCAGCAACGCATTCCCTTCGTACCGGCGACCTGGATCTGCTGTTTCTGAGCCTGTCCGCCGGGATAGAAGCGCGCGCAGACTCCGTTGAGAGCTTCGGAGCTTTCGCCGATCCACGCCACCACGAAGCTTCCGCCTTCGGTGAGCGCGATATCAGGAGCCATCTGGTTGCCGTCCGCGTAAGGATTGACGCGAACTTCAACGCCCTTCTGACTGCCGTCGGCGTTGAATTGATGCATGACGATATCGGATTCGATACGATACAGCGTGCCGTCGATCATAATCGTCTCATAGTAGCCGTACGTCTCGGAATATTGCGTGCTTGTCGACGAACTACTACTAGAGGAGCTCGAGCTTGAAGAGCTGGAACTCGTCGAACCGTTAAGCTCGTAGAGAACCTGTTGTTCGGTAACGATAATAAACCCATCGGAGTTGGAGACGACAATCGGTTTTCCTTCGCCGCCATATTCGCCGGTGAAAGCTTCGGAATCGCGCGAAGGAACGTATTCGCTATCGCCGACGGAAGGCACGCCGATATTGAAGTTGACGGAGAAGGAACCGCCAGATTCGCCGTCGTAATCGCCGTCGAGACGATTCTTACCGCAGGCGTCGGTCACCTTGTCAGAGAGCGTCAAGACGTAAGAGCCGTCAGGCAAGGTGTTCTTGAAGAGGATAACGAGTTCGTAGGTATCCGTGCGATAGTCGGGATCCGCGACCGTCTGGAAATTCAATTCGGCAATTTCTTCGTCGCTCAAACCCTGAGCGCGGAGATAATCCTCAACCTGGGTTGAGGCGTTGAAGCCGTACAGAATGTCGTAAATGTAGGTCGACGTCACGTCTTTACCGTTCAGGGTCAGTGTCCAATCGTTGTAATTGATCACGCTCTTGACGTTGCGATTCTCGAGATTCTTATCGGCGAGATAGCTATAAACGTCGTTATACATTTCATTGGGAACGAAGGTGTTGTCCTTGAGATCCGCGTTCATCTGAGCGGAGAACATGTACTCGCTGAAGGAGTAGACCATCGAGGTCGGGCCGTGTCCGGAAGCGAAAGTCACGCTATTGGAGTAGAGCGAAACCTGCTGGACATTTCCTTCGGAGTCGGTGTACACGGCGTTGGCGCGCGTAACATACGGAGGAGTCGTATCCTCGGGGAGAGCGATCGCTCTCATGCAGACGACGGATTCGATGTTATCCATCGGGTGCGAGAGATCGGACCAGACGAAGACCATATCGCCGTTGGCGTCAACTGCGACGCTTCCGCCAACCTGATCGCCGTCGTCTTCAGGATTAAGATAATTGAGTTTCGACACGCGGAACTCTTCGCCATTTTCGAGGACGTCGTAAACCGTGTTGTACGTGACAGTCGTCGTAGTTGTCGTTCCGGAGTTGTTATTACCGGTTGAAGAGGAGGTAGAGTTGTAAATCTCTTCGACTTTCTTCGTCAGGGTATAGCGACGCGCGTAGATACCGAAATTGTCGGCGAGGTCGGAATCTTCTTCGCTCGTCGGATCCTGATAACTTTCGTACGTAACTACGATCGAACCGTTCTCAGCCATCGCGACCTGAGAATGAATCTGGTCGTTCGCGGTATATTCATTAACTTGGAAGACGCGAGAACCGGTGACGTAAGAAGTCAGCGCGAGGCCGTCGCTAGAGGTCGCCGTAGTCGAATCGTCGTCAGTCGACGTACTCGTAGTCGTCGTATCGGCGTCAGTCGACAAGAAGACGCGCATGAAGACGCCGCCAAGACCGTAGTTCGATCCGCCCGTCTGAGCGTCGCCGTTGCCGTCCTGGTTATAGCCGGTCCAAGTGATGACGAAAGAACCGTCGACTCCGCAGGAAACGGAGGACCAGATCTGATCGCCCTTCTGGTAGAAGTCGTTCGTAACGACAGTTGTCGAATCGGTGGAACTACCTGTTCCACTAGTGTCAGTGGAGTCGTCGGTCGAAATCGTCGCTTCCGTGTTGACGAGGAACTCGTCGCCAAGTCCGCTCAGAATGACGGAGTTAATCCAGTCGACATAAGCGGATACGCGGACGTCGACCTGGTAGTTGCCAGGACCGAATGTTTCGTCGCCGTCGAAGTCGGAACCATAGGAGCAGATACCGGCGATTTGACCGTTAATGAACGACGGAGAACCGGAGTCGCCAGGAGCGGTCATCGCTTCGTTGTCACCCAAACCGAGGTTGCGGACGCCGTAGTAATTACCGAGGTAGTCGTTCGCGTAAGTTCCGTCGTCGAAGTCGTAAATCAACGTATTAGGGTTGCCCGCTTGGTCGAAGTTGGCGCCGGTGAGTTCGTAAACGTTCTGGCCCTGATGCTTCCTACCCGCCTGACGATTCGCCATCTCGTCTTCCGTCTCTTCAACGTCGCCGGCAAGGCCGTACCCAACGAAGGTGATCGTCTGCCCAAGTTCGCTGGAACCAGTGTAGAGGGAGCAACCTTCAAGGAAGGAAGGAGCGGCGGTAGCGAGAGTCAAAACAGCAAGGTCGACCTGGTTTTCGGAAGGCTTGCCCGCGTAAGTCGGATGAACCGCGATCGACTTGACAGGAATCGAGTAGACGCCGTTCGTCGTCTCGAAGGTGCAGTAGATAGGCGTGTCGGTGACGTCGATCGGCGCGCCTTCATCATCGCAAACGACGTGCGCGGCGGTCAAGATGTGGTAGCCGTCCGTCAAAAGCGAACCGGTGCCGATCGAAAGATCAGTCGTCGCGTCCGTGCCAGTTCCCGTTCCGGTACCGGAGCTCGTACCCGAACCGTCGCCGATAACCTCGCTCGGCGTGCCGCCGACGGTAATCAAGCAGACGCTGTCGTAACCTTGACCAGCGTAAACTTCGTTCTGTTCGATCGGGTCGGTCGTAATAACCTTAGAAGAGGTGGAATCAGGCGCAAGGGTTTGTTCGGCGAGGGACGCGACGCCTGCGCTAACGACATGGTTGGAGGCGAAACGACGCGCGTAGATGTTCGATTCGGTTTCGGAGTCAAGATCCTGCCCCCAAGAGGTCCAGGAGACGACGAACGTTCCGTCGCGATCCATACCAATCGACGCAAAGCGCTGATTGTTTTCGGTCGTCTGATTGACGGCGAATTCTGTGCCTTCGCAACCGACCTGACGCATCGCGACGTTGACGCGCAAGTCGTCGCGGTTCGTCGACGTCTCGAGCATATCGACGTACTTTCCGGTATAGATTCCTTTGAATTCGATCGAGATCGTGTCGGAACCACTCTGAGCGACGACGATATCGTCCTTCGAGATTCCGGCTCCGACGAGGGCTTCTTCGATTCTCTTGACGTTCGTCTTCATTTCGACGCTCAAACTGACAGTGACGTCATAATCGATATCGCCAGCGGTTCCTTGGATACGGAGCGTGTCGCCCTGAACATTGATCGCGTCCATGATCTGGATATTTTGGATCGTATTGGCATATCCGTAGGAGAGACCGTTCGTCACGAAACGACGACCGTAGATTCCCCAACCGCTACCGTCCTGACCGTAGCTTTCCCAAACGACAACGATATCGCCATCGGAATCCATCGCAACGGACGCGTACTGCTGCGCGTCGTCTGTTTCGATATTGACGCGGGTCGGAGAGGTCGAATTGCCGTTGATCGACATTTGACCGCCGTTGAAGGCGTATTTCGCGAGGTAAACGTCGCGGCTTCCGTCTTCGCCCTTACCGTCGGTGTACATATCCCAAACGACGGCGAAAACTCCGCTGTCGTCCATCGCGACGGACGCTTGGCGCGGATCGGAACCGGAGATCAAATTACCGTCTTCGTCATACAGGTTGACGTCGCGATACACGACGATCGGATCGCCGGTTGCATGCTGTTCGTCGATGACCTGTTCGCGGACGCCGTCGGCGTTGATAACGTACAAAGCGCGATATGTGCGAGCGTAAACGGTCTTCGTCACGGAACCGCTTTCGACGGAACCTTCCGCTTCAACCCAGACGACGACATAATCGCCGTTGGAATTGCACGCGACCGCGTTCGCGGTGTTCGGACCATAATCGCTCGATTCGTCGAGAATACCGTCGCGGGTGACTTGGCTAATCGTCTCGCCAGTCTCTTCCGCATCCCTGATAGGATCGCCGTTGGAATCGTCGCCGTGAACGTTCGTCACGGGGATGTAAGAATCGTGTTTGAAGCCCTCGTTATAAGTGAAGGCCTGAGATTCGTTGAACGGAATCACGTTGAAATCGCAACGCCATTCGCGCCCGTCATATCCGTCGGCGCTACCGTCCGCGGCGTAACCTTGGGCGTAAAGACCATTACGGGCGACGTCTTGGACGAGGTTGGAGCAAACGAGGGAGTAATTGCCGTCTGTAAGCTCCAAACCGTCGGCGAAGTGAACGATCGCTTCCCAACGAT
Organism: Paratractidigestivibacter sp.; assembly: GCA_963628165.1. Taxonomy (GTDB): domain Bacteria; phylum Planctomycetota; class Planctomycetia; order Pirellulales; family Thermoguttaceae; genus RUG369. The sequence goes on from CAVGEG010000062.1 coordinate 11,756, forward strand.
TCGTACCGTAAGCCAAAGAGCCTCCGTTAATCGCCTCGACGGGCATGCCGTTTTCGTCAACCGTATCACGCGCAAGCTTCATAGACGCGTTCATACCAAAGGAGATCGATTCAATCGCGCCGGTCACTTCCACGCCGTTGCAGAGAAGCTTCCAGTTTTGCGGATTATCGACGGCGTGAATCGTGTTGTAGGCGCTCGTACCGTCGCCGACCGTGATCATATTCTCGTCGAACGCGACGACGACGTCTTTAAGGGCGGAGGTGACGGTGTTGCCGTTGTCGATCTTCGTGCCGTCGGGCGTCGAAAAATTCGTGACGATCGGACCGGCGACGTCGGTCGATTCCGTGAAGGAGCGGAGGTAGATGTGCGTATAGGAGGAATTGAGGGAGTTTCCAATGCTCGGATAAACGTCGTTTCTCGTTTCGGCGTTGGAATTCGCCTGCATTGACCAAACAACGACGACGTCGCCGTTAGAGGTCGCGGCGGAATGCGCGTTCACCTGAGAGGCGCCGATCGAACCATAACGTTCAACCGCCATGCTCGTATACATCGCGTAATCCGTGTCCCCGTCCTGATTGCGCATCTTCATGGACGAATTGTCATAGTCGTACTTGATGTACAGAGGGGTGTCGTGAAGATTGTCCTGCGCGGTGATTTGCAACGCGACGTATCCTTCGACAGTTCGGATTCCGGTGTATTCGACGCTATCGATCGTTTCCTTATAAGGATACGAGAAGGAATCGGTGCGAACGCCAATCTCGCCGTACGTGCCTTCGTAGAAGTCAAGTTCGTCAGTCGTCACAATACGTACGACAAAGCTGTTCGTATCGCCGCCGCAAATCGTCAACGCGCTAAGCTGTTGCTGAACGTAAGCGATAAGACCATCGTAATCTTCGAGGTATCCGTAATCGGAGTTGTAGTATCCGCCAAGGTCAAGGGTGACCGTTTCCGCAGTCGTAGCGTTAGACGTCGTCTTATCGGAGTCAGTCTGACGACCGATTTGGAGCGTTAACGAAACGCTAGAAACCTGTTCCGAGGGAAAAGCCAAGTAGAAGCACGCGTTCGCACCGCTACGGTAATTGCTGACGACGCCAGACACGACGGTCGGGTCGGTGATAATCGCGGCCGACGTACTATCTGCCGAGTCAGTCGTTCCTGTGTCGGTACTTGAGGAGCTGGAAGTTCCGTCGTAAAGAGTTTGTCCGTAGTTGACGTAGCTGATATCGTTGCCGTTGTTGCGAAGAGGCGAGAGGAGCGATTCGAGAACGGCGCTCAAGCGCATAATCTGTTCGTCCGTCGCCCCTTCTTTCTGAGCGACCGCCACAAAGAACTTGATATAGCTGTCGACGTCGACGCAGTCGTAGTTGTGAAGCGTATAAATCGGTACGACGCCTTCGTCTGTGAAATCGCCGTACTTATCGTATCCCCAACCGAGCGCAAGCTTGATATACTGAATCAAGTCTTCGTTCTTGCTTTCATAAGAGTACTTCTGACCGCGCAAGAATTGCTTATTTTCGTAGACGAGGTTATTGTCTTCGAAGTCGCTCCATTTGAGTTGGATGAAGAGGTCGTCGTACTTAGTCGAATACATCAAGTCGGGATCGGAAAGGATCAACTTGCTCACAGAGTGGATATCCATACCGAAGCCTTGGTAAGCGACGAAGACGTCGCCGTCGGCGTCGACGCTGACGGAAGGACGGCCCTGATCGCCGACGGTGATCGCGTTAGCGACGGTCGACGCAAGAATCGTCGTATTTTCGTAGAGCGTACTTGTTTTACGCTGACCAACGTAAAGACCGCCAGTCGTCGTACCGTCGTCCGTCGTTCCCGTTCCGGTCGTCGTATCGTTGGTATCGCTCGTGGTAACCGAATTGCTCGTATAATCGAAAGCGGTTTCTTCTTCGGCGTCCGCAGACTTCGTAATGCCATAGACGGCGACGTAAACGTCGGTAACGGGCAGATTGGTCGTACCGCCGACTCCGTCGGTCTCTTCCTGCGTGTAGGAAATCGCGTAACGTTCATTGTAATCGAAATCGACGCTTGGGCTGTAAGCGTTCGAAGCGATCTGCTCGGCGTCGACGATGAAGACGTCGCTACAAGGTTCAAGAACCGCTTGATAAAGCTCGGTTCCATAGTTCCAAAGAACAACGGAAAAACCGTCGTCGGACATTGCGACGCTAGAAGGTCCGTAATAGTTCGTGCCGATTTGGCTACTGGCAAAGGTGATATCGCCCGTCATCGGCTCGGCGTCGTTACTGAACTGGCGACCGTAGATACCGCCGAAATAGGAGTTGTCCTGAGCGAGGTAAGTCCAAGTGATCATGAACGCGCCGTCGAGATCCGCCGAAATCGACGGGTCGACTTGCATACCGTTAAGGGACGCGTTAACGACGAATTCATTCGCGACGGGGGCAACGCACTGGACGCCGACGGTTGAGGAGGCGTTCAAGGAGTAAGGATCGGCGACGAAACCGTCGGGAGTTTGAAGTCCAAGATAACCGTCCTTCGTGCCGTTGTCATAGAAGCTGACGGTATAGTTGGCGTCGTATCCGCCCTCTCCTTCCGTCGGAAGATACGCTTGCGTTTCAAAACGACGCGCGTAGATATCCGTGCGGTTGTAGGAATCCAAGACGTCGTCATTCTCGCTCTGCCACGTCACAACGAAACTACCGTCGGCGCTAATCGCTACGTCGGGTTTGCTCTGATTCGTGCGTCCGGTTCCGTTAATGTACATATTGCCGTAACGATCCGTGACGACGTTTCCAAGATCGTCGAGAACAAAATCGGCGACTTCTTCGGAGTTCACGCGGAAAACGTTGCTCGACTGCTTCACAGTGACGGTCGACTTATTGACGTCGTAATCGCCCGCGCCGACATATTCATAAGCGCCAGTCTTGGGACTCTGGACGATGACGTCGTTGTAGACGTAGCTGTTGGCGACCTTTGTCGCGTACGTCGCGGCGGAAACAAAGAGCGCGTCTTGATCGGTCAATCCGCTAGAGCCTGTAAAGGTAATGCGGAATTGATTCGTCGTGCCCGCGACAGGTTCAACGACAACCTCGATCGGGCTGATCTTCGACTGCATCGAGCCGTAGGACTCGTTGGAAGAATACGCGCGCGTCGGATCGTTCGTGTATTCGAAGCGGTGAGTCTGCTCGTTGTACTCATAGCCGCGCGTAATCGGCGCATAGAGAGACGCTTGCTGGGAAACGCTGTTGAACGCGTTCTGAATATTCTGAGCGGTTTTGTACGGATCCGCGTCGACGACAATACCAGTCTGCTGTCCCTTGCTGTTATAGGAGGTGATCGACTGGACTTCGTTGACCGTCGAAACGACGCCGCTCGTCAGGTTGTCGACAAGAGAATCGCGCGCGACTTGGAGCGTCTTGAGGACAGATTTGCGCCCCTGCGAACTAATCATCTTCGCGATCGTCTGCGTGTAGTTGCTTCCGAAGAGATCTTGCAGACACAGCTTTTGGAACGTGGAGCAGTCTTTGAGATCGGTGACGTCGAAAGAAATGTCGCCGATCTTGTCGATCAACGCGGTGACGTCCGAGTAGTAGTCGTTCGAAACGCGGACGTCGATAAGATCGTATCCGGACCAGTTGTCGCCATAGAAAGTGATATCGAAGTCGGTTTCACTATAGGCGGCGACAACGACGTCTTTGTATTCGTTGCCAGGGATCGCGCGAAGAGTTTCTTGCAAATTCGCGGCGTTGTCGCTTGGAAGCAGATTAGCGTCGTAACGATAGAGAACCCATGTCAATTCGCCTTCCGCGTAAAGACCGAGATAGAAGACCAATTGGCTATTCGTCGTCGCGTAGGTATCTTCTTCGTCGTGAACAAAGTTTGAAGAGAAGATCGACAAACGCTGCGTTTCGTGCGCGTTATAGACGAGCTCGAAAGAACCGGTTTGAACTTTGGTTCCGTCGTCGAGAACCGTGCCGGGAACGCATTCTTCAGGAATCGTGATGATCTGAACTTCGTCCGTGAGGTAACGTCCATAGATGTTAAGATCTTCGACGTAATTTCCGTCAGAGTCCGTGAGATAAGGACTCGAAGTGGGATCGCTTGGATCATAATCAGGATTCGCGAGACGATCCGCCGCGGTCCAAGCAACGACGACGTCGCCTGCTTCGTTAGAATCAACCGCCACGTCTCCGCGAATATCCTGCCAAGACGAGTTAACCAGGAGATTGTCGGTCGTCGCAACCGTCAAGCTTAGCATCTGACGCTCTTCGAGATGATCAATGCAGAGCTTTCTCGCTTTCTGAGAGCGAGCCCTCGCGTCGTCCTTCTTCATGATCCGACTCAAAAGCGATTCTGCAACGCCCAGTACTTTCTTTTTTTGTGAAAACGACATGTGTACCGCCTGACTGTAAAAACCGCGTCGCAAATCACGCGCACGCGCTCGTAAAACCGATTCTTTCAAACGCCGCGTAAAGCCGCGATCCAGAACCCTGAAATCTACCTTTGAGAGAACGCGTCGCTATATTTCGCCGCGTTCCGAGCTATCGGGCCTCCCCCAGAGTCGCGTCGCAAACCGTTTCTCCGGAGAAAACGACCGCGGACGACGTCTCAAAGGTAGACTTCCCGACCTTCAACTATTAAATATACACAACATTGCCCCATCATTCTAGCGACGCGCGGTAATTTACAAAAAAAAACTAACGTCTACGTCTCAAGAAACAGATCGCGCAATTTAAACAAAATTTACCAATAAACAATTCCCTTGCATTTTTAACAAGCGCATAAACTCGTTAAATTAGCAAAACAACAACTCTTGGACGTTTTATACAGTCTTAGAAAGCCGTTCGCTCTATGAAATTCCTTCAATCTTGCAAACTCTTTCCTCACAACCTCAATAAAAACATTGCCAAGAGCTCGGCATTTTGATACAATCAATTCTCCGTAAGTTCCCAAAATAAACGCGCCGCTAGCTCTTTTTGCGAACGCTTACTTCTCAACACGTCGCTTCCCCGTCTTTGCGAGGTTTCCTATGCACCGCTCACCTTTCGGATTCTCGTCGCGTTCCCCATACGTCCACATGCGAACGCTTCTCGTCCTTTCTTGTTTTTTCGTCCTAACATTCTTTAATTGCGCTAATAAAACCCATTATTTTTCACAATTATTCGCGCAGGAACCCCAATGCGCTGGTTCCGCAAACAAGGGAAACTCATTCGTTTGCGCCAATGAGGCAAACTATTCCGTTTCCGTCAACAGCGCACACTCAAACGACTATACGCGAATAGTCTTTCGCGACGGCGCGCCCGTCTCGCTCGAGGTCGCCGTCATACGCTATGACGGGAAATATCAAGCCGACGACGGTTCCTCGCGCGACGTTCAAGTCGACCTCGTCGGCGCGGTGCATATCGCCGACAAGAGCTTCTACGACGAACTGAACGCCCTCTTTAAAGAATACGAAATCGTCGTATTTGAACTCGTTATGGATCCTGACGTCGACTTTGCCGAGG
>CAVGEG010000063.1:0-4169 GCA_963628165.1 Paratractidigestivibacter sp.
CTGTCGCCGCGATGGCTTGCGTCTTCAAGTATGCGCAGACTCCCGAATACAAGGAATACGGCGCGCAAATCGTCAAGAACGCGCAGGCTCTTTGCGCTGAACTCGAAGCTCTTGGTCGTCCGATCGCGGGGGGCGGAACGGAAACCCACCTTCTCCTTCTCGACTTCCGAAAGGAAGAATTCACGGGTAAGGACGCCGCGAAGGCGCTTGCGAAGTGCGGTATCATCGCGAACTTCAACATGGTTCCCGGCGACACGCGTTCTCCGTTCAAGACAAGCGGCGTTCGTCTCGGAACTTCCGCGCTTACTAGCGTCGGCATGAAGGAAAAGGATATGAAGAAAGTCGCCGTATGGATCGATCGCGTCTGCGCGCATATCAACGATATCGATACTGTCGCGCCTCAGATTCGCGCGGAAATCGCGGAATTCTGCTCCGGATTCTCCTTCCCCGGCACGAACGCGTGAGGAATCGCGTAAACTGCGACGCAGCCTTGACTTTTGACGAAATGCAGAGGATGAAATGACAGAACTTGAGATTCTCGAAAACCGAGCCAAGGGAAACGATCCCGAGGCTCTCTGCGAACTTGCGTGGCATTATCGTCAGGGCGACGGCGTAGCGCGCGACGATGCGAAAGCGTTCAAGCTTTTTGATCGCGCCGCGTCGACGGGTGATCCCGTCGCGCTCAATCATGTCGGGCTCTGTTACGCCGACGGCGTGGGTGTGAAGCGCGACGACGCGCTTGCGTGTCGCTATTATCGCCAGGCAGCCGACAAGGGCCTTGCCGCAGCTCAGAATAATCTTGGTTGGGCGTATCTTAACGGACTTGGCGTTAAGAAGAGCGTCGGCGCGGCGACGCGATGGTTTCGAAAAGCCGCCGAACAAGGGCTGACTCAGGCGCAAAATAACCTTGCGTACTGCTATCAGCATGGCGTCGGCGTTAAGAAAGACCCCGTGGAAGCGAATCGCTGGTATCAGGCGGCCGCCGACGCGGGGTTGACCGAAGCGCTCGTCAATCTTGCGTGGAATTTCATGACGGGCGTCGGCCATCCGGTCGACTACCTTAGCGCGGCAAGTCTTCTTGAAAAGGCTGTCGCCGCCGATATTCCTAGCGCCAAGAGCAACCTTGCGTATTTGTTTCGTAACGGACTTGGCGTCGAACGCGATCTTGCGCGCGCCTTCTCCCTCTATAAAAGCGCCGCGAATCAGGGGTTCCCGGAAGCTTTCGGCCCTCTCGCGGAATGCTATGAGTTTGGGGAAGGCGTCCCCGAGAACGCGTATCTCGCGCTTCAGTATTACAAACGCGCGGCTCTTGCCGGAGACGCGCGCGCGGCTCAACGTTGTCGAGAACTTGCTTCCGTCGCGGCGCGTCCGTTAGCGTCGTCTCTCTCTAGAAATCCGGAGAAGAAGACGGAATTTGTCGATATGAGCTTGCGCGACGCTATCGCCAGGAAGGAAAACGCGGAAAGGCGCGCGGCGTGGAAAGCGCAGAAGGCAAAAGAACGCCAAGAGAAGGTAAATAGTAAGGGATAGATCTCCTTTCTTCGCCTAGAAAATAGAAAACGCGACGTCTTGCGGCGTCGCGTTTTTTGTTGGATTAGCGAGGATAAAGACGGCATTGGAAACGACATGCGTCCCCTTCGCAATGATAAGTCGGCAATTCGTTGACGTCCCTCTGGAGCGCTTGCCATGCAAAATCGACCATCTTTTCTGTCGAACCGCAGCATCGAGCGCGATCATATTGAATCTTTAAGGAGTCGCAAAGGTCGCGCACTTCGACGTCGAGGTCGTAGATCGTTTCCATATTTTCAAAAAAGAATCCGATTGGGACGACAAAGACGCGCGTCAACTCCGGGTTTTCATGAACGTACTGCGATAGGAATTCGCGAACGTCGGGCCCGATCCATGGAATATGGGGGGAGCCGCTTCTACTTTGGAACGCGAGCGCGGCGTCGAGTCCGCGGGATTTTAACGCGTCGCGCGACGTCGACGGAATTTGCGTTGCGACTTCGCTCGGACCCAGGATTAAGTATTCGTTAGGGAATTTCGGCTGGTCTATCAAAGCGTCGCGCGTTAGCCCCGCGCAAGAAAGAGCTTGTAGAGACGCATGTAGAAGTTGACGACGATAAGAAGCGAGCTTAGCGTCCGTTTCTGGAATCGAATGCGCGGTGAAGAGAATAAGCGTTTTGCCATTTTCCGCCGCGTTTAGCTTTTCGGTAATCGTTTGAGCGACGCTTTCGACAAAAGGGCGCGTTTCAAAGAACGGGGGAAGACGTCGAATAGAGGCGGAAGCGACGTAGTTCCGCGTTCGCATGTTGAGCGCGTCGCGCGTCGCTTCAAGATACCGCCTGCAACTTTGCGGCGAACCGAACGCGGAGCTTACAAAGACGAGGACGCTTTTGACGTCGTCGCGCTCGATCTGTTCGAACGCGTCCTGCAAGAAGGGGGGAGCGAAGAAGTTGCCCCAGTATGCCTTTACGGGGCGGTTCTCTTGCACGGAACGGTTGGAGATCGCGTCGAGAAAGCTTCTGCATTCTCCCGGCAAAGGACTTTTTCCGTTAAATAACCGGTACCGCTGCGTAACGGCGTCGCGACGCGCTTTTGGAACGCGTTTCCCGGCGAGGACGCGATCCAAAAAAGGTTCGATCTCCTCAATTCCCTCCGGGCCCCCATAAGACGCCAATAAGAACGCCTCAAACATCCTTTTTTCCTTTCTTTTAGCTGTTCGCTTTGTGTTTATGCGTCTTTATTTTGCTTTATTTTTCGCAATCGACAATATCGATGAGAGAATTGTTGTTAGTTGACGTCAAAAACGAGATTCATAGAATTATCGATGACGTCTCGATTGCGAGACTCTTCGCTTGTCTTTTTATTATTTATGAACGTATATAGCAGGATATCGCCATGTCGCACCCCGAGTTATTTTTCGACGAAGTTGCGGAAACAATGTCCCAAGACGAGCTTATTAGCCGCCAAAATCAAGCTCTCAAGGAGAAGATTCGCTATGTAATGGCGAATAACGCGTACTTTCGCAACCTTTACCAGAAGGCGGGAATTGTCGCGGAAGATTTCCGCGGATTGGAAGATATAACGAGCCTTCCGATCATCGCGAAAGCGAATTTTCGCGAAACGTATCCTCTTGGAATGTGTTGCGTTCCGAAGAATCAAATTCGCGAAATGCATATGTCGAGCGGCACGTCTGGCACGCCGGTCGTTATGCCGTATACCCAGGCGGATTTGAAGCAGTGGGCGAATTGCATGGCGCGTTGCTATCGGATGGCTGGTGCGCGCGTCGGCGATCCGATTCAAATCATGCCGTCTTTCGGGCTTTTTAACGGCGGTTTCGGAATGTATCATGGCGCGAGAACGGCGGAGCTCTTCGTTATTCCAACCGGTTCGGGGAACACCGAGCGCCAAATTCGACTGGCTAAGGATTTTAACACGCGTATTTTTACGGCGGTTATCTCGTATGCCACGCGCATTATTGAAGTGATGGAAAAGATGGGCGTCGAGCTTCCAAGTCTTGAGATCGGTATCTTTGGCGCGGAAACGGTGACTGCGGCGATGTGCGAAAAGATCCGCAATCGTCTGGGGATGGACGTCTTCAATATCTACGGAATGACGGAAACTGGAGGCGTAGGCACGCTGGGGATGGACTGCCAGGCGCACGACGGAATTCACGTCTGGGAAGATCAGTACTATCTCGAAGTGGTCGACCCCGTGACGAAAGCTCCCGTACCCGACGGTCAACTTGGCGAACTCGTCGTGACGTCGCTAACGCGCGAAGCGTTGCCGGTGATCCGCTTCAAGACAGGCGATCTGACGCGTATTCTTTCTCGTGAAAAATGCGCTTGCGGACGCACTCATTTGCGCATAGATCGGATATCTGGGAGAACGGACGACATGCTCATCGTGAAGGGCGTCAATTTCTTCCCGTCGCAAGTGGAGCAGGCTCTATTGGAAATTCCGGGCGTTCATTCGGAATATCAGATCATTATGGAAGAAGAGAACGGGGTCTGCGACGTGCACGTTCTCGTCGAAGCGGAGCCGGGAGTTACGGGCTTTGTCGTCGAAAAGAAGCTTAAGGAACGCCTAGGTTTTTCGCCGAAGGGCGAAGTGCTTCCCGTGGGCGCGTTGCCGCGAGTCGACGGCAAAGCGGTGCGCGTCATTTG
>CAVGEG010000063.1:4179-16480 GCA_963628165.1 Paratractidigestivibacter sp.
TTGTAAAAAACTTTGAAGAGCCGCTCCTTATTAGGAAATAATAAACGGCCCGACGCTCATTTGGCGTCGAGCCGTTCTCTTTTTTACCGCCGTTAGTTTAGTATCTTCCGGACTGCGTCTTGACGTTTGCCGTCGTCGCTTGACGCTGCTGAGTCGACGCGTTTCCTGCGGCGTACGCTTGCTCAGGCATGACGGCTTCTTGGCGCATGATCGAAAATGATTCTTCGCGCACTTCTTTCGTCCATCCGGGTTCGACCGTCCCTTCGATCTTCCACAATCCCTTATTGACAGAGACGTTTTTGAAGGTCAGATCGGTGCGGCTCTTACCGTTGACGCCAAGTCGACGCATGTAGGTTGGTTGCAAATCTTTCATGCCAAGAATGACGGTAATCGAGCGGAATTGTTGCGCGTCGCGCGCGTATCGAGGAAACGCTTCGATCCACACTTCGTCTTTTTGCTTGTTGGCGGGGGTAATAATCCGCATGTAAAAACGATCCTTGAGAGAATCGGCTTTCGCGACGAAGAAGAGGGGGAACTGACCGTTGTCCATCGTCAGATCCATGTCCTGTTCTTCGGACGCGACGGGGAAGACGATGACTTTCTTGTTCTTATAGTCGTATTGGATGAATTCCTTGCTGTTAAGAACGATCATCCATTCGTTTTGTCCTTCTTTCCATTCTCCTTCAGGCTTTTCGTCAGTGTAGACAAACTCCCCGCGAATGTGATACATAAGCTTGTTGGGAGAAATGAAGCGGAATTGTCCCCACGTGTGAGCGACGGGACGCTTGGAATTCTGCTGTAGTACGCCGTCAAATTCGCGCATATGAACTTCGCAGGAAACTCTTTTGACGTTCTTTCCGAATTCTTCCCATCTGACGAGGAAGTCGTCAAGTTGCTTGAGTTCGTCTTCTGTGGGGGTGTAAATATCCGGAGCGGGCACAATGGCGCTTGCGATTTCGCCGCCAACGTATCCGCCCGAGGGATTTCCTTGCGCGGGGGCGTTCTGAGCAGGAGAGGCTTGAGCGGGCGCGCGGTTGGTCGTAGGGGCGTTTGTCGCGGTAGTCGTCGGCGCGGCGACGCTTCTCTGGACGGACGCGTCGGCGGTTTGAGCGGGAGCGGTTTGTTTTGTTTGCGTCGCGGTATTGTTAATCCGCGTCGTCGCGTTTGTCGAGGGGACGGCTTGGCGCGTCGTTTGGCGATTTGTCGCAACGCCCGATTGGGCTTGCGCGGAATTTTTCAACGTTTGCTGAGTGAGAGCGCCGACGTTAGTTTGGGTTTGAACGTTTTGCGCTGGGGCGACGTAATCGCCGAATCCCTGAGCGTGCACGTTCCCCGCCACTGTGAGGGTTAAGGCCGCGATCGCCGACCAAACGACGTGTTTTTTATACATTTTTTTCTCCTACCTGCGTCGTTGTTCTGGGAAAGTCGATTGAACGGATCGTCCCTGAACAGTTCACGGATATATTGCAAGTTCTAAATAAAGCGCCGAGCGTCGCACAAGGCCCCATAGAACGCTTACGCCATGTTGAGAAGAAGACTATGAGCCTTCGGTCAAGAGTAACAACTTAACGGTTTGGTGTAAAGAGGAGTTTTAAAAACGTCGGCTTCTTCTTTTTCTCGAGAAAAATTTAAAAACCCTCTTGCGAAACCCGCCCAGAGCCATATAATCATCCCTGTAATTGCACGGAGGATATGCGAATGGTTAGCAACCTCATTGGAAATGAGGCGCCCCTTGCTGGGGTTGCGGGTTCGAGTCCCGTGTCCTCCGCTTTAAGCCGAGCTTATTTGTTCGGCTTTTTTTATTTCTTGTTTTTATCTTCCTTTACGTATATACTAACGTCTGTTACGACGAGACGTCTCGTCGACGATTGACGACTTCTATTGGAGGATGAAATGAAACGATTTCTGGGCTTTCGCGTTTTGTTAGGATTGGCGGTCGCCGTCGCTTCCTGCGCGCTTCTGTGCGCCGCCGAACCGTCGGGGATTCCCACGGCGGTATCTGAGTTAATAGCGGAACCTGAGACGACGTTGAAACTCTGGCCGAGCGTGCCTCCGGGGAAAATTCCCGACGGGATTGGCGACGAGAAGTGGGTTCCTGGAAATGAGAATCCTCCTATCGTTCGCGTTGGAAACGTGTCAATTCCAACCCTCGGCTTCTATCCAGCCAAGAATCCCAATGGCGCTTGCGTCGTGATTTTCCCCGGCGGCGGTTTTGAAATCCTCGCATACAACCTTGAAGGAACGGAAATCGCGCAGTGGCTCAACAGCATCGGCGTCTCAGCCGTCATCGTAAAGTATCGAGTTCCGCGTCGCGCTGGGCTTCCGAAGCATTACGCGCCCCTTCAGGACGCGCAACGCGCGGTTCGCTTAACGCGCGCTCATGCGAAAGAGTGGGGAATCGACCCTTCTAAAATTGGCGTTCTTGGCTTTTCCGCCGGCGGACGTCTGACTGTAGCCGCCGCTCTTGATTACGACGTGAAAACGTATGATCCTATCGACGAGGCAGACGAATTGAGCGCGCGTCCCGATTTTGCGATTCCGATCTATCCGGCGTACCTGATGGACGACGAAAGCGACATGAAAGCGTCGACTCCTCTTTCCGACGAACTCAATATTCGTGAAGGTCTCCCACCATTCTTTATTTCCGTTGCGGGGAATGACGAAAATCGCCCCGCGGCTGCTGCTCGATTCTTCATTCAATTGAAGGAAGTAGGGGTTCCGTGCGAACTTCATATTCCCGTTAAAGGCGGTCACGGCTACGGTTTACGTTATTTCGGCGGAGTCGCTTCCGAATGGGGCGCCAATTGTGAGAAGTGGATGCGTACGATGAATATCATCCCTTGACCTTTCCTTGTGATTTCTATAATTGGACGGGTAAAGAATCATAGTTTTATAAGACGACGGCGCTCTGCTCGCGATATCGCAGGCTATTCTATTGAAAGGATGATCGAGAAAGGTGAAAAAGATGACTGACGCCGAAGCCCATGGAAGCCGTCCTTCCAAGATCAAATTGCCCTTCTATACGTTAGGTGAAGAGATTGTCAACGCGATCACCCACGGCGTCGGGGCGCTTCTTGCGATTGCGGCGTTAGTTTTGTTAATCATTCGCGCGGCGACGCAAGCGCCCGTTGGGTATGCGGCGGGTTACGTCGTCGGTTACACGATCTTTGGCGTGACGCTTATCCTCCTTTATTTGACGTCGACGCTCTATCATTCGCTCCCACGCAACGGCGCGAAACGCGTGTTTGCGAGTCTTGATCATTCGGCGATCTTTCTCCTCATCGCCGGATCCTATTCGGCGTACTGCCTTGGTCCCCTCAATAGTTCGATGGGATGGTGGCTCTTTGGTACGATCTGGTCCCTTGCGGCGATCGGCGTGACCGCATATTCCGTTTATGGAAATCGCGCGCGCTGGTTTACGTTCTGTCTTTATCTTGTGATGGGATGGTTTTTGATCGTCGTCGGTCAATCGGTTTACGAGGTTCTAACGTCTCTTTCCTGGCTGTTTCTGGTTTTAGGCGGCGTGTCCTATACGGTCGGTTGCATCTTTTTCGCGATGAAAAAGGTGAGATGGATGCATGGCGTTTGGCATCTTTTCGTGCTGAGCGGAAGCGTAATGCACTTCTTTTCGCTGTATTGGGCGTTTTGAGAATAGAGAGCAGGTGGGAAGAATCGTTATTTTAGTATGAATTTGATTTCGCCCCCTTGTCTTGACGACGTCCCCATATAAAATAAGGGTCTGTATAAGCATGTTTCGCGCGCCGTGTTTGCGCGTGTCTTGTGCGTATGGTGTTCTCCGCGCGTAACAGCGAGGAGACGAGTCACGCAACTTTTAAGAGATGAAGAGCCTTCAAATGCCTAAAATTAAAACTCATAAGGGAGTTGCCAAGCGTTTTCGCGTCACCGCTAACGGTAAAGTTAAGCACCGACACAGCGGAACGAGTCACTTGGCGTGGCGTATGACCTCTAAACGCGTCCGCAACCTTCGCGGTACGGATCCTGTTAGCTCGGTCGAAGCCAAGAGCATCATCAAAGCGTTGGGAAAAGGCGGTCTTTGATCTACCTTCGGCGGTGTTTCCTGAAACGTCGCGTACTGTCCGACTTCTCTTTTGATTCGCGTTATGAGAGCGGTCGGTTTCTGAAAACTGGTCGTTAACGCCGCGTTAAAAATTGAAAATAGCGGGACCTAATTTTCGTTGAATGTCGGAATCAAACGCGGACGGTTGGATTTCAATCGGTTGATTTCGGTAAAACTAAGCCAAATTTAAGGATTTTTGTAATGAGAGTTACAATAGCTCCAGCTCGTAGACGATCGAAGAATCGTCTTTTCAAGCGCGCGAAGGGTTTTCGCGGTGGTCGTAGCAAGCTTCTGCGTACAGTAAAAGAGACGGTGCTTCGCGCCGACGTGTTTGCGACTCGCGACCGTCGCGCACGAAAACGAGATTTCCGTCGCCTTTGGATCATCCGTATCAACGCCGCTGTCCGTATGCGCGGTATGCGTTACAGCGAGTTCATCTGCGGTTTGAAGAAGGCCAATATCGTTCTTGACCGTAAGATGCTCGCCGACGTCGCCGTCGCCGATTCCGTAGCTTTCGATAAGATTGTCGAAGCCGCCAAGGCCGCTCTTGCTTGATCTTGAAAAGAGCTCTTAGGGTTGAGGATCGCGTTAAGAACTAAAGTCTGCATATCAAGTTCTTGCCTCCTTTCCATGCGATCTTTCGAGCCAAGACTTAGCGACGCTCCATTGCGAGCGTCGCTTTTTATTTTCAACGGCTTACTTTCATTGTAATTCGCGGATCGATCCTACCGTTTGACTTTGCGCGTAACGCCGGGTAGAATGCTTAAACGTCTTTGTTTTTATGGCCGCGCTTTGATCGAGAAAGGATCGGAAAATGTTTCAAATACTAGCAGGAGAGCTTATCGCGCGGGCGCTCTATCTGGTTTTTCCCGGAATATTTCTCCTCTTTCTTCTTTTGGCCGCCGTCTTCAAAACGTATCCCTCGCCTCGAGCGATCCTTCTTTTTTGCGTAGACGTTCTCGCGTCCGCCGTCTCCATGGTTTTTGAAAACGCGTTCCCGCATTTTCTAACTTATGGCGTGGATCTGCTCGTCTCAGCGCTTCTGATCGTCGACTTGATTCCGCTCCTGACGATTCGTCATAATATTACAGTGCGTCGCGAAACGGAAAGCGTCGCCGCTCTGGGGCGTCCACACCCGGTAAAGATTGTCGTCGAAAATCACGGTCGCCGAACGATTCGCTTTGAAATGACGGACGATTCTTCCGCGTATGCGACGACTCTTCCTCCCCTCGAAACGCTCGAAGAATTGACGCAGGAACAATTTCAAGACTTTTCTTCGACAAAGTCGGAGAATTCTGTTGAGAACTCGCGTTTTCGAATGCGCTTCCTTGGAGGGAACTCGAGCGAGACTTTTTCGTATCGACTTTTGTGGAATTGTCGCGGGGTCTTTACTTTCGACTATGTCGAGTTACGTTTCTTGGGCCTGTTGGGGCTTTGGCGACGGTACAGAAAGTTCCCTTGCGCGTCGGAGTTTCACGTCTATCCCAACCTTTGTCAGCTTGCGCGTCAGGATCTTTGGGCGCGGAGAAGCGAACTTCTTATGCCAGGCGTGAGACGCTCGCGTCGAGTTGGTCAGGACGCCGAATTCGAGCGATTGCGCGATTACACGACCGACGACCAGTACAAATTTATCGATTGGCGTGCGACGGCGCGTCGTAATAAGTTGACCGTACGGGATTTCCAGACTTCGCGCAATCAACGCGTCATTCTAGCGCTCGACTCCGGGCGAATGATGATGAATCGTTCCAAGGGGCTTTCTCTCTTCGACGGAGCGCTCAACGCGATGTTGGCGCTGGCGTACGTCGCCCTTCGCCAAGGGGACGAAGTCGGTTGTCTCGTTTTTTCGAACGAAGTCAAACGTTTCATCTCGCCGCATGGGGGCGCGTCGCACATTAACTCGATCGTCCGCGGCGTTTTTGACGTTTTTCCCGAGCAGGTCGAGTCTCGTTATGATCGCGCCTTCGGATACCTCAAAACTCATTCTCCGAAACGCGCTCTCGTCGTTTTAGCGACGAATGTTCTCGATCAGCGAAACGCCGAACAAACGCGTCAATGCCTTGTCAACCTTTGCGGCGCGCATCTTCCTTTGGCCCTTTTCCTCCGCGAGCATTCCCTTTTCGACGCCGTTGAGCGATACGAAGAGCTCGATCGCGAAATACGCGGGGGTGCGCGCATGAAGAGTCCTTTGATAGATCGACGCTTAGCTCTTTATCAAGAGCAGTATCGCGAACAAGAACCTGTCGATGAAATAGAACGATATTTTAAGAATGACGGAGACGTCTTATCGCAACGTCCCGAGGACGTCTTCTTTCGAGCCAGCGCCGCGGCGGAGATCCTTAACTGGCGCAGGGAAACGCTTATCAATCTTGAGGCGCGAGGGGTTATGACGCTCGACGCATTTCCAGAAGGCGCGACGGCGCCCCTCGTGAACAAATATTTAGAGATTAAGGCTCGTAGTCTTTTGTAACGAGCTATGACCCAATACAGGGGAACGTAAGGAGAAATCGATTTATGAAACGACTTTTAAAGGCGGCGACTTTCTGTTTATGTTGCGCCACGTTAAGCGTCGGCGCTTTTGCGCAAGACGCGCCGCAAAAGGCGATCACTATAGCGAAAAGCGTCGAAGCGCTTTCTGACCCTGTTGGCGTCGATTCGACGACGCCGCGCTTTTCCTGGGTTACGGAAGCGGCGGGAACGCGCGACAAGAAACAGTCGGCGTATCAACTTCTCGTGGCGTCGAGTCTCGAGAAGCTTGCGAATAACGAAGGCGATCTTTGGGATACGGGAAAAGTTCAGTCTGAAGAGTCGAATTTCGTCTCGTATGCGGGCGCTCCCCTCGAGAGCTTGACTCGTTATTACTGGAAGGCGCGCGTATGGGATGAAAAAGATCAGCCGACCGACTGGTCCGCTCCTTCGACGTGGGTTCAGGGAATCGTTAAGCCTGAAGATTGGCAAGGGGAATGGATCGCGCAGGGGAAAGAGGCGCGTCCTGACGTCGATATGACCGGAGCGGGATGGATCGGGGCTGCTGACAGTCGCGAATCCAACGCCGGTTATGAAGACGAAGCCTATCGTCGCGTTTTCGTTCTTGATCGCCCTCAAGGCGACTTTGACAATCAGAATCTTTCCGGACTTCTTTACTTCGCCGCGTGCGAACGTTTTGAAATCTTTGTCAATGGAAAGCAGGTCGCCCATTCGATCGGAATGGTTTACAATCCCGATCAACTCCGTTCGATCGACGTTTCCGAGTATTTGCAGCCGGGTAAAAACGTCGTGTCTTTCCTCGTTCACAATCTAACGAAACAGCCGAACAACACAAAATTTGGCGACGGCACGCTCTATCCGACGGCTCTTGTCGCGAAGCTTGTAGTTCGCGAACTCAATAAGGAAAACGCGCCTTCTAACCTCCCGACTCCGAACCGCTTCGGACGTCCCGGCGACGTCGCGTTGTCCGTTGGAACCGACGCGTCGTGGAAGGCGACGACAGGCGCTCGCGCGGAGAATTGGACGACGGTCGAGTTCGACGATTCGCAGTGGCCTAACGCGAACAGAGCGCCCTTCGTCGCAGAAGGCGCGGAATGGGAACTTGACGAAACCCCGTGGGGTAAACTGCGTCGTCGTAGCGAACTCACGTCTCCCGTCGTTCAGAAATCTTTCAACGTTGCGAAAGACGTCGCTTCCGCTTATCTGGCCGTTTGCGCTCCCGGACTCTTCGAAGCGTATCTCGACGGTCAAAAAGTCGGTGATCAGGTTCTAACTCCGTCGTTCACGCGTTACGACCGTCGTTTGCTTTACAATGTTCTTGACGTTACGGATCAATTCAAAAACGCGAAGACTGCTTCCGCTCATGAGCTTGAATTCATTCTTGGTCATAGCTGGTACGACGTTCGTTCGATCGTGACGTGGAACTTCGACGCCGCTCCTTGGCGCGATTTCCCGCGCGTTAAAGCGCAGTTGAAGCTCGTCTATACGGACGGAAGTGTCGAAACCGTCGCCACCGATTCGACGTGGACCTATTCTACGAGCCCCGTTGTTTTTGACTGTGTCCGTCAGGGCGAAATCGTCGACGGCGCGTGGAAACGCGAGTTTTTGGGTCAGGCCGAGGTTGTCGACGCACCGCGCGGCGAACCTAAGAACACCGCTCAAAAGAACGCCCTTTCCGTCGTTACCGACGTTTATGAAGCGAAGAGCGTTAAAGAGGTCAAACCCGGTCTTTATGTCGTCGATATGGGACGCAACTGCGCGGGTTGGGCGCGCGTTCGCATCACTGGACAGAAGAAAGGGGACGTCATTCGTTTTCGTTACTCGGAACGCGTTGTCGGATCGGGCGAAATCGAACGTCACGATATCGCGCAACACTTCATGGAAGGAACCCCCGCTTATCTCACGGGAATGAAGGGCGAATTCCAGACCGACTTCTATTTCTGCAACGGCGAGAAAGAAGAGTATTTCGAACCTCGTTTTACCTACAACGGCTATCAGTACATTGAAGTTCTTGGTTTGCGTTCCGCTCCTGAGGCGAGCGATTTTGTCGGATTCCGTATCAACACGGCGTTTGGCGAGACCGGTTCCTTCGAATGCGACAACGAACTCCTTAACCAACTCCAAAAAGCGACCCTCGAATCTTATCGCAACAACTTCGTCGCGGGGTATCCGACCGACTGCCCGCACCGTGAAAAGAACGGTTGGACGGGAGACGCTAATCTTGCGTGCGAACTCGCGCAGTATAACTTTGAGAATACGCGCGGCTATGAAAAATGGATCGACGACTTGGTTGACGAACAGCGTTCCGACGGAAATCTTCCCGGTATCGTTCCGTCCGGAGATTGGGGTTATCCTTGGGGTAACGGTCCGGCGTGGGATTCGTCTATTGTCGTGATTCCCTGGTACGTTTACGTCTATCAAGGCGACAAGAGAATCCTTGAAGATTCTTACGACGCGATGAAGAAATACGTCGACTACATGACGTCTCGCCGTCATGACAACGGCCTTCTTTATCACGGACTTGGCGACTGGATTCCCGCGAAGACAACAACGCCTGTCGAAGCGGTCGTAACGGGCTTCTATTATGTCGACGCGAACGTCGTCGCTCAAACGGCAAAGCTCCTTGGCAAAACGGAAGACGCTGAGAAATACTCCGCGCTTGCGTCCAAGATTCGCGACGATTACAACGCGGCTCTCTACAAGGGAGACGGCGTGTATACCAACGGCGGTCAAACCGCTCAAAGTTGCCCGATTCACCAGGGATTCACCCGAACGCTTTCTCAAGAAGATCAACAAGCGGTCGTCGCTCGCCTCTCTGAAAGCGTTGAAAAGGAAAACAACCACTTCGACGTCGGTATTTTGGGAATGAAGTACGTTCTGCGTTCGCTTGCTGAAAATGGTCGCAACGATCTTGCTCTCGCGATGATGTTACAGGAAGACCGTCCGGCGCCTTCCGACTGGATTAAACGCGGAGCCGGAACGCTTTGGGAAGATTGGGGCGAAGGCTCTTCTCGCAACCACATCATGTTCGGCGATTTCAGCGCATGGTTCTATCAATCTTTAGCGGGGATTAAGCTTGCGGGCGCTCCCGACGTCGTAGTCGCAGGAACGGATCCGAGCGCCGTGGCGTTCAAGCATTTTGTTGTCGAGCCTAAGACGCGCAAGAGTGAACGAACCGCTCCTGGTCGCGAAGCGTTGAAGTGGGTCGACGCGTCGATCGTCACTCCTTACGGTAAGGCTTCTTCTGCGTGGCGCGTCGACGAAGACGCCGATTCGATTCGTTACGAAATCGAAGTTCCTTTCAACACGACGGCTACCGTGATTCTTCCTTGCGAGGCGGGATACGAATGTCAGGCGCTTGAAGGCGGCGAGTCCGCTAAGCGTACGTCGAGTGAGAACGAAGACGTCGCCGTTTTTGAAGTCGGTTCCGGCGTTTGGAGCTTCGTGGTGACGAAGAAGTAAGAATAGGCCGGGAAAGCTAGTCAACAGGGACGCCACGTCGAAAGGCGTGGCGTTCGAACGCGTGTAGCGAAATCGCGACGATGTGTTTCGCGTTTCCGCTTGTTTGCTTTTTCCAGTTCCATCATTTTGAATCGGAAATTTTGAACAATCTTAGCATTCCAATTGATTCTTAGCGTGGCGATTACGACGTGCGGTTGGCTTCTTGTAACCTTCTTGACTCCCCCGACGATAAAGAAACGCTACGCGAATTCGTTCGCCGAACTCGCGCTGGTGATCCGGGATGGCGTAAGCTCGAGGCTATTTCGAGGGAAAACGAAAAGGAATCTTCTGTTGAAACGAGCGCCGATAATTAATCGCAATTCGTCATATATGAAACAAGAAACGGACGCGGGAACGCGTCCGTTTTTTGTTGACGAAATCGTCTTATTTGACGACGGGGGGAATCTCGACGATTCTGATTTGTTGGAAGACAAGGCCCCCCTTTGTTTCGTAGAAGATTCCGAGATTTTCTTCGTCCATTTTAACGAGACACGAGTATCCGAGAGATCCGGGACGGTATATCGTCAGTTCGCGCGTCCACGTTTTCCCTTCGTCTTCGCTGAGTTGTACGGTTAGATCGACGCGACTCTTTTGTGATTTCGGGTTGGCAAAGGCTAACAAATCGGAATCGTCTCCCGCCGCGGTGGACTTGACGAGAAGGAGACTCCCTTGGCAGACCGACTCTACGAGCGTATTGCCGGAGGTCGGATGTTCTTGCCACGTTTCTCCTAAATCGCGAGTGATTGCAACCGAGCGGAATTTATCGGAGAGATGGCGCATATTGAGCATCAACGAATCGTCCTTGAGTTGAACGACTTGCGCTTCGCAGGTTTTTGGATGGGCTCCTTCGCCTACATGCCACGTTTCGCCATGGTCTTTACTCCAAAGCAAAGTGGAGTAAAAAACGCCTTGACGATCGATGAATTGCGCGGGGAAGACGAGCGTTCCGTCGCGAAGGGCGATTCCGTTTCCCGGCCCTTGGAAAACGAGTTTCCAATCCTTGTTAGGAGCCGCTTCGTTGGTGATATCACGAGGCTCGCTCCAGGTTTCTCCTTCGTCGTCGCTATAGGCAAGCGCAAGTCGAGGAGAGGAACCGCTTTTCAAACCAGGCTCAGAGTTCCAAAGTCCGCGCCCTTCATGAGCCCAAAGAGCGGCGACCCACAAGCGTCCTGTCGCGGGATCAACGAGAATGGAAGGATCGCCCGCGCCTTCTTTAGCTGGATCATCGCCGTCAAAATCGATAACGGGCTTCATTTCCGACCATGTTTTTCCGTTGTCGTCGCTTCGACTGCACATGACGTCTATGTCCGCGGGAAGGTCAGGGTAACCTCGCCATCGAGCGTCGTAAACGGCGACGAGGGTTCCCCTAGGTGTTTTGACGATTCCAGGAATGCGATATTGAGCAACTTTATCCCATCCAGAATCCCTGACAAGGGTGGCGAAACGGTATTCAAGCGGAGCGTCTTCGCAATAGATTTTCTCGTCGTCGAAGGCGACGCTTTTGATTCCGACTTCGATTTTAACGGCGGGCGTCGCGTTTTTCGAAGGGAATCCCCAGATAGACAACTCGCCTCCAGCGTCGGAGTCAGCTTCAATAATGAGAGGAATTTGAGTCGTGTTAGTAGGGCGATTGGCGTCGCTGTCGAAGATTCCGTTGGCGTCGAAGCGCCCGACGACTTTTCCATTTAGACGCGCTTCTATTCGAGATAAATATTTAGGCTCGGAAACGGTTGCGACAACCGAGGAGGGGAGCGTGTCGACGTCAAATTTCTGAAGAAGGGTCGAACGTTCTTCTCCTTGGGTCGTTTGAAGAATGGGGGTTTGAGGTTCCTTTAGCTTAAGCGTAATTTTATCGACGTTTTGGGCGGAGATCTGGGGAAGAATCGCAAATGACGCAAGCAGAGCGAAGAGTGGAATCGCGCGTCCAACGATTCTTCGGTAATTTGTAAGCCGCATAGGAAACTCCTTTCTGGAAATGATTGAATGCGCTGAAAAGCGCATTCAGTCATTCTATAGGGGAGAAAGACCGTAGACAAGCATTTGAAAGAGGTCGACGGCGCATAAAAAACTTCCAACTTGATCCGCGAAAGAATCTGGTTGGAAGTCGGGGGTACGCTCGAATCAACTGATTCGAGATCGGAGCACTTAGATCATTCGTTGAAGAATCTTTTGAGAAGACCGACGAAACCGCAACCGTGGCGAGCTTCGTCCTTCGCCATTTCATGAACGGTGTCGTGA